>NZ_BAAARV010000018.1:75148-126298 GCF_039532525.1 Dactylosporangium salmoneum | reverse complement strand
AGCGCGGTCACCGGCGCCGACGGCCGGGTGTCGCGGGTGGACGCGGCCACCGGCCGGACGGCCGGCCCGCCGCTGCGGCCGGGCGTGCAGTCCCCGGCCGCCCTGGCCCAGAGCCCGGACGGCGCCCTGCTCGCCGCCCTCGACGGCCGCCGGCTGACCGTGTGGACGACGGCCGACGGCACCGCCCGCGACGCCACCTTCCCGGTCGGCACGCCGATCGACGCGCCCGCCTCCGGGCTCGCGTTCGCCCCGGACGGCAGCCGCCTGGCGCTCGTCCACCCCGACGGCGCCACCGGGCTCGTGCACCTCCCCGACCCATCCGCCGACGAGGTGCGCCTCCCCGTCGGCGCGTCGGCCCGCGACGTCGCGTTCGCCCCGGACGGCCACACCCTCGCCGTCGCCACCGAGATCGACACCCAGCTGTGGGACGCGGCCACCGGGACGCGGCTGCGGTCGCTGCCCGGCGCCGCCCGGGCCGTCGCCTGGGCCGGCCCGCACACGCTGGTGACGACCGACGGCCGGCAGGTCGTCCGGTGGGACCTGCCGTCGGGCCGGTCGCTGGCCCTCGGCGCCTCCGACCCGGGCTCCGGCCCGCTCGCCCGGCTGGCCGCCGCCCCGGGCCCGGGCCTGGTCGCCGCCACCACCGAAGGCGGCGCCGTCGAGCTGTGGAACCTCGACAGCGGCCACCGCCTCGACGGCATCCTCTTCCCCCCGGTCCCGGTGCTGTTCCTGGCCTTCACCGCCGACGGCGGCACGCTGCTGGCGTCGGGCCCCACGCTGACCCGCTGGAGCGCCGACCCGCAGCGCGTCACCGCCTGGGTCTGCGACGTGGTGCGGCGCAACCTCACCGACGCGGAGTGGCGGGCCTACGGGTCGGGCCAGCGGCCGCGCGTCTGCCCCGGCCTGCCGATGGAAGGATCCTGATGCACCGTCGCACCGTGCTGTCGTCGCTGCTCGCGGCGGCGTCCGTCCCCCTGGCCGCCTGCGCCCGCCCGGCCCGCGACCAGCCGGCCGCCGCCGTCCCCACCACCGCCACAGCCCCCGCCACCACCGCGGCCCCCGCCACGACGGCGTCCACCCCCGACCTGTCGGGCGTGCTGATCCGGCCGGACGGGTACGTCGCCGTGCGCGGCGACGGCCTGTCCGGCCCGGTCGGCCGCTCCGACGCCGCCCGGGTCTTCGCCGACCACCCGGGCGACGCCGCCGCCGTCCTGCACCACGGGTTCGCCGGCGGCTACCTGCAGGCCTGGAGGTCCCCGGAGCCGACCTTCGACGCCGGCAGCACGGCCATCCCCGACACGACGGTCCTGGTCGGCGCCGTCCTGCAGTTCGACACGGCCTCCAACGCACAGGCGATCCTGCAGTACTTCGACCAGCAGAGCCGCGCCGACCGCTACCAGCCCTTCACCGTGCCGTCGTCGCTGACCGGCGGCTACGGATTCCACTGGGGGCCCGACAACGCCGGCATCACCTACCAGAGCGTGACGTGGATGAAGGGCGCCCGGCTGCTGCAGTGGCTGGCCCAGTACTCCGAGCCCCGCCCCTCCACCGACCGCATCATCCGCCTGGCCGTCAGCCAGAACGCCGCGGCCTGAGGTCTGTTTCGAACTCCGGCTGCAGCTCGGCGAGAAGGGCACCACGGCGGCGCTCACCGGCGATTGCTCCTGGCAGTGCACGTGAACTGCGAGGTCCGCGCTCGGTCCCCGGACCGCGTCCGGGCACCCGGGTCCGAGGGGCCGTCGATGCCGTGCAGCTCGCCCCACGCGATCCGGCCGAGGGCCGTCGGCAGCGCGGTTACGGGACCGGGCGCGGGTCGAGCTGGAGCTGGTACCAGGCGATCTTCTCGCGGATCCTCGCCTGCTCGCTGCGCAGGGCGGCGATCTTCAGCTCGATCTCGCGGTCGTGCTCGGCGAGCAGGTCGACGCGCTCGGCGAAGGTGGCGTCGCCGCCGCGGGCGAGCTCGGCGTAGCGCAGCATCCGCTGGATCGGCATGCCGGTGTCGCGCAGGCAGCGCAGAATGCCCAGCCAGGTCAGGTCGTCGTCGGTGAACACCCGCTGGCCGCCGGCGTTGCGCCCGACGCTGTCGAGCAGGCCGATGCGCTCGTAGTAGCGCAGCGTGTCCAGGCTGAAGCCGGTCCGCTCGACCGCCTCCCGCGGGGTGTACGTCATCTCCCTGTTGTACCGGTACAGGGCCACCCGGCGCGACCCCGCCGCGAAACAGGCGTACAGCAGGTGAACAACGGGCGAACATTGCGCGGGTGTGGTCTCTGTCGTGGAGGGACCCGCACAGACGCGCGACGATCCACTTGTGACAGAAACGACCGTCGTGCTCGTCCTGGTGATCGTGACCGCCCTCGGGTTCGATTTCACCAACGGCTTCCACGACACGGCCAACGCGATGGCCACCTCCATCGCGACGAAGGCGCTGCGGCCCAAGGTCGCTGTGGCGCTGTCGGGACTGCTGAACCTCATCGGTGCGTTCCTCTCCGTCGAGGTCGCGCTCACGGTGACCAACGCCGTGGTCAAGATCCAGAACTCCAACGGCACACCGAAGGCGGAGCTGCTCGAAGGCGGCGGATTCGCCCTCCTGCTCATCGTGCTCGCCGGCCTCGTCGGCGGGATCGTGTGGAACCTGGTCACCTGGCTGCTCGGCCTGCCCTCCAGCTCATCGCACGCGCTGTTCGGCGGCCTCGTCGGGTCGACCATCGCCGGGCTGGGCTGGGCCGGGGTCAACTGGAACGGCAACGGCACGAAGCTCGACGGCCTGGTCGGCAAGGTCCTGCTGCCGGCGGTCATGTCGCCGGTGATCGCGGCGGTCATCTCCGCGGCCGGCACCTGGCTGATCTACAAGGTGGTCATCGGGGTCGCGCAGCGGTTCACCGACAACGGGTTCCGCTGGGGCCAGATCGGCTCCGCGTCGCTGGTGTCGCTGGCCCACGGCACGAACGACGCGCAGAAGACGATGGGCGTCATCACCCTGGCCCTCATCGCGACCGGCGACTGGACCGACACCAAGAGCATTCCGTTCTGGGTGAAGGCCGCCTGCGCCCTCGCGATCGCGCTGGGCACCTACCTCGGCGGCTGGCGGATCATCCGCACGCTGGGCAAGGGCCTCGTCGAGATCGCGCCGCCGCAGGGCATGGCCGCCGAGTCGGCTTCGGCCGCGGTCATCCTGGCCTCCAGCCACCTCGGCTTCGCGCTGTCGACCACCCACGTGGCCACCGGCTCGATCCTCGGCACCGGCATCGGCAAGCCCGGCGCGCAGGTGCGCTGGGGCGTGGCCGGCCGCATGGTGCTGGCCTGGCTGATCACGCTGCCGGCGGCGGCCGTGGTGGGCGCCCTCATGTGGTGGATCGGCCACCTCGTCGGCGGCCTGGCCGGCGCCATCGTGGTCTTCCTCGTCCTGCTCGCGCTGGCCGGGTACATGTACTGGCACTCGCGCAAGGCCCCGGTCGACCACAACAACGTCAACGACGAGTGGGCAGGCGCCACTCCCGAGCCGGTCGAGGCGGTCCGCTGATGTCGCACAACCTGTCACTGGCCCTGCAGGCGGCGTGGAAGGTGCTCCTCGTCGGGCTCGTGCTCGGCGCGGGTCTTCCGGCCCTGTTCGCGCTCGGCGTACGCTCCCTCGCCTGGGGCACCGGCGGCGAGGCCGAGGTCCACGCGGACGGCACCCCGGGCCCGAAGGCGCAGCCGTTCGGCACCGTGCTCGGCTGGGTGTGCTTCGTCGTGGTGCTGCTCGGCGTGGCTCTGGGCATCACCTTCATCGTGGCCAGCGGCTTCGGCAAGGTACTGAGCTTCGAGCACGTCTACCCGACGATCGTCAACAAGAAGTAGGGGGAGCAGTGAGCGAGTCCCGGTCCAACTTCCTCACCCGCAGCATCGACTGGCTGCGCGCCGGCTACCCGAAGGGCGTCCCCCGGCAGGACTACGTCGCCCTGCTGGGACTGCTGCGGCGCAAGCTGACCGAGGACGAGATCCGCGGGATCGCCCGCGACCTGGCCGCGCAGTCCGACGGCGGCGGGGACCCCATCACCACCGAGGACATCGAGGCGCTGATCAGCGACTCGATGCTGCAGGACGCCAGCCCGGAGGACATCGTGCGGGTGTCCGCGCACCTCGCCGCCGGCGGCTGGCCCCTCGCCGACCCGCCGACCGACTGACCGCACGAACCCCCTGCGCCCGAGGCGCGGCGGCCGACCGACTGACCGCACGAACCCCCGCGCCGAGGCGCGGCGGCCGACCGACTGACGGCCGGACAACGAGCACCGTCACGAACCCCCTGCGCCGAGGCGCGGGGGGTTCGTTTTGTGTGCACCAGGAAACGAAGCCTGTTCATATTTGTGTACTTCTCTTGACGCTTGGTGATCGCATTTGTTGAGATGAGTGCGCTCTTGCGGTTCCGCTACGCAGAAAAGGATGCACGGATGCGAACACACACCAGACTCAGGCGGATGCTCGTCGCCTCGGGGGCCGCGGTCCTGGCCGCGCTCGTCGGGGCGACCGGGCCGAGCGCGGCCGCACCGCCACCGGCCGACGCACCCGCCTGGCACGTCGGAATCCCGCCACTGGCCACCAAATGGACGGGCAACGTCGGGCCGGACAACGCGCTGCCGGAGTACCCGCGCCCCCAGCTCACCCGGGACAAGTGGCAGAACCTCAACGGCGTCTGGGAGTTCGCCCGCGCCTCCGCCGGCCAGGCCGTGCCCGCCGGGACGAGCCTCGCCGAGCGCGTGCTGGTGCCCTACCCGATCGAGTCGGCACTGTCGGGCATCCAGCGGCACGAGGACCGGATGTGGTACCGCCGGACCTTCACCGTCCCCAAGAACTGGGGCGTCGGGTCGGGCCAGCGGCTGCAGCTGCACTTCGGCGCGGTCGACTACGACGCCAAGGTGTACGTCAACGGCACGCTCGTGGCCACGCACCGCGGCGGCTACGACGGCTTCGACGCCGACGTCACCGACGCGCTGAGCGGCACCGGGCCGCAGGAGCTCATCGTGTGGGCCGAGGACCTCACCGACGCCACCGGCCAGCCGATCGGCAAGCAGCGGCGCACCTCCGACCACGGCATCTTCTACCAGGGCAGCTCCGGCATCTGGCGCACGGTGTGGATGGAGCCGGTGCCCACCGCCTCCATCGACGGCCTCACGACCACGCCCGACGTCGCCGCCGGGGTCGTCAAGGTCACCGTCGCCGGGGGCGCGGGCCTGACCGTGAAGGCGGTCGCCAAGGCCGGCAACAAGGTGGTCGGACAGGCGACGGGCACGGCCGGGACCGAGCTGCGGGTGCCGGTGCCCGACGCGAAGCTGTGGTCGCCGGACTCGCCGTACCTCTACGACCTGCAGGTCAGCCTGCTGGACGGCACCAAGACCGTGGACAGCGTCGGCTCCTACTTCGGCATGCGCCAGATCGGCACCGCCCGCGGCGCCGACGGCAAGCTGCGCATCGCGCTCAACGGCAAGATCCTGTTCAACCTGGCCAACCTCGACCAGGGCTTCTGGCCCGACGGGCTCAACACGGCGCCGACCGACAACGCGCTGAAGTTCGACCTCGAGCAGGACAAGGCGATGGGCTTCAACGCGGTGCGCAAGCACATCAAGGTGGAGCCGGACCGCTGGTACTACTGGGCCGACAAGCTCGGCCTCATGGTGTGGCAGGACATGCCGGCCGCCAACACCGGGCCGATCCCGGAGGCGTGGCGCGGGCAGTTCGAGGCCGAGCTGCACGAGATGATCCGCGAGCACAGCAGCTTCACCTCGATCGTGGCGTGGGTGCCGTTCAACGAGGGCTGGGGCGAGTGGGACCGCGCCGCGACCGGGCGCATCGCCGACGACGTCAAGGCCCAGGACCCGACCCGGCTCGTCGACGCGCACAGCGGCGTCAACTGCTGCAACTCCCACGGCGACTCCGGCCGCGGCGACGTGATCGACTTCCACCAGTACCTCGGCCCGGCCTCCCCCGCCCCGAGCGGCGACCGGGTGGCGATCGACGGCGAGCACGGCGGCTTCGGGCTCAAGACGTCCAACCACATGTGGTTCGGCGACGGCCAGGCCTACGAGATGGAGCCGGACAAGGCGACGCTCACCGCCAAGTACGTGCAGAACCAGCAGGACGTCATCACCTCGGCCAAGGCGTGCGGGATCAGCGCCTCGATCTACACCCAGATCACCGACGTCGAGGGCGAGCTCAACGGCTTCTACACCTATGACCGGCAGGTCGCCAAGATGGACCTCAAGCAGGTCAAGGCGATCAACCAGAAGATCATCGCGCAGGCCGACGGCTCGGCGGCGAACCTCCCGCAGCCGCCGCCCGGCACGCCGGGCCTCACCGGCGTGGCGTTCTGGCCCCTGGACGGCACGGCCGCGGACGCCGCCGGCAGCCACGACGCCTCCCTGGTCGGCGGCGCCGCGTTCGTCGCCGGCAAGAACGGCGACGGCGTGCAGTTCGACGGCACCGGCTACCTCGACGCGGGCGCCCCGGTGCTGAACACGGCGACGGACTACACCGCCGCCGCGTGGGTCAAGCTGGACCGGGCCGACGGGGCGTTCCAGACCGTGGTCAGCCAGGACGGGCCGACGAACAGCGACTTCTTCCTGCAGTACTCCGGCGCCGACCAGCGCTTCGCGATGAGCTTCGCGGGCGTGCGCGCCCTCGCGCCGGTCAAGCCGAACCCGGGCCAGTGGTACCACCTGGTCGGGGTCCGGGACACGGTGAAGGGCGAGCTGCGCCTGTACGTCGACGGCGAGCTGGCCGGCACCGCGAGCGCCTGCATGCCGCAGGGCGGGCCGACCGG
This sequence comes from Dactylosporangium salmoneum, assembly GCF_039532525.1. Taxonomy (NCBI): domain Bacteria; kingdom Bacillati; phylum Actinomycetota; class Actinomycetes; order Micromonosporales; family Micromonosporaceae; genus Dactylosporangium; species Dactylosporangium salmoneum. The sequence goes on along the minus strand of NZ_BAAARV010000018.1, from coordinate 119,505 downwards.
GCACACGGTCATCGGCCGCGGCAAGTACGGCGGCAACCCCGTGGACTACCTCCGCGGCACGGTCGACCAGGTGCACCTGTACGACCGGGCGCTGAGCGCCGCGGAGATCCGCGACCTCTACACCTCCGGGGCGTGAGCCTCAGCCGGCCCGCTCAGGCTCGGCCTGGGCGGGCCGGCGCGATCGCGCCGCGGGTCAGCGGACCAGCCACTCGCCCAGCCTCCCGCGGATGCCCCGGCGGCGGGCCACGGTGGTCCCCGCGACCCACGCCAGGGCCACGCCGAACAGCCCGGTCAGGGACCAGAACCAGGCGGCGTACTTCCACCGGCTCGTCGCCGCGCACGGCTCGATCTTCATCCGCGCCCCGGACGGGCTGACGTGCACCCGGACCGTGTCGCCCGGCCGGTAGGCGGGGGCCGTCTCGTCGGTGCCAGAGCAGCCGAGCCAGCCGAGGTCCTGCTCGGTGGCGACGGCGGTGAGGTGGTACGGCGGGTCGCACCGCCCGCCGTCGTCGCCGCGTGGGCACCGCGTCTCCTGCACGGTCGCCGGCACCCACGTCCAGGTGCTCGCCTCGACGGAGGCCGGCCCGGTGGCCAGCATGACCAGCAGGCCGGCCGCGAGGACGGTGCCGATCGCCGCCCACGGCCCGGGGCTGTCGCTGGCGTCGTCCTCCATGTACATGACGGTGCCGAACAGCAGCGTGCTGACGCCGGCGAGCCCGATCACCCAGCCCCAGACCTCGAACCAGGTCTGGCCCAGGTCCGCGTGGCCCAGCAGCAGCACGGCGACCGGGGCGAGCACGATCGGCACCGCCGCGCAGATGCCCCGCCGCACCAACCGATCACCTCCATCGACGTCCGTGCGCAGGAGTCTAAGCGGCGGCCTCAAGCGCCCGGGCGCGCGTCCAACGCCGTTGTGTGAGACATCGGGCCGACCTGAGCGGACACCGGGAGGGTGTCTAAGCCCTCGCCAGGCGTTCGGACAGACGCGCCTTCGCCGCCGGCCATTCGGTTCGGAGCATCGTGTAGACCAGCAGGCCCGGCTCGCCGATGACCTGCGGTTCGCGGCCGTCGAGGTTGGCACCGATGCGGGTGATCGCTTCCTGGGAGCGGACGTTCTCCGGTCTGATGCGCCATACGACGGCTGCGTAGCCGAGCGTGTCGAAGGCATAGGTCATCGTCAGGAGCTTCGTCTCGGTATTCGCCGCGGTACGCCACCACCTCCTGCCGAACCACGTGCCGCCGATCTCGATGCGTCCGTCGGCACGATGCCAGCTGTGCAGATTCGTGGTGCCGATCGCTGTTCCCTCGTCGCGAGCCAGCACGGCGAACGCGACCCGCTTCCCGTCGTTGACGTCCTTGATGCGTCTGGACACGATCTCCCGGAGTTCCGCTTCGGTACGCGGAGTGGGTGCGCTCAGCCAGCGCCACACTTCGTCGTCCCGGCCGCCTGCGCCGAACAGGGCAGGCACGTGCGACTCGGCGAGCGGCTCAAGACGTACAGAGCGGCCTTCAAGGACTATCGAATCGGGAGCTGAAGGCATGGCGGGGACGCTACCCGGCATCCGCTCGAGCCGCTGTCCGTGCGCGCCGGCCCGACCGCAGACGGTCGCTCAGCGTAGGTTTCAGTCCCAGTTGGGGCGCCTGCCCGGCGTCCGGAGAAGCCGATGAGCGTGTGCGATCATGAGCTGGTCGCTGCACCGTTCCACCGCCACGCCCTCGATGGCAGTGTAAGCGCCATGTCGCGCATCGTGTCTCGTGTCATCACCGCCACCATCCCGGGCCGGCCGGCGGCGGTCCGCGCCTGGTACCTGGACCTGACCAACCTGCGCCGGGTCCACCCGCTGATCGTCGCAGTGCGCCAGGTCGGCACCGCCCTCGCAGCGGACGGTACGGTGATCACCGATTACCTTGTCACCGACCGGATGGTCGTGGCGGGCCTGCGGATCCGCTTCACCTACCGGGTACGGATGTCCGCGCCACCCGACGGTCCGATCGCCACGCTCGCGCGTCAGGCGCCGCGAATCAGGCTGGTCGGGCAGGTGACGTTCGTCCCGACCGGCGACGCGACCACCATCCGGGAAACGCTGACTATCCACGCACCATGGCCGCTGCGGCGGCTCGTGGCCACCGAAGCCGAACAAGCGCACACCCGGATGTTCGCCGCCATGGCCGCGATGTTCACCACCGGAACAGACGTGTAGGCCCCGCGCCCGTTTCGACCGTAGCGTCGCGCTCATCCCCGTCCGTCTGTGGGAGGGCCGCGGCGCGGTCGATCAATACGCTGCTCCGGTAGGCGCACAACTCGCGATCGACTACGGCACCCCAACTACATCCTGGCCGTCTACCTGGCCTCCAGCACGGAGCCAGCGCGCTCGACTCTGCCGGTGTCCACGCGTCTGGGAGGCGCGACTGCCCGACCGCGTGCTCCGGGCCATGGGCTACACGCTGGGTGCGCGCCCCGCTTCGTCGAGGAGCACCTGCAGCCGATCCCGGCAGCGCAGCAACAGCCCGGCGATCTCATCGAAGGTCGCCGCATCGACCGTGCTGTTGTCGAACCACATCGCCCGCACCGCGGCCTGACTCTGCGCCAAGTACGATCCCGCAGCGTCAACCAGTCCGATGAACTCGTCCCTGTTGTGCGGTGACGCGAACTGGACCGACCCGCGCGCGGCTCGCAATGGCTCCCCGGGAGCGGCGAACACCGCCGCCTGGTCGCCGCCCGCCTGATCAGCTCCGATCCACGCCAGCACATACTCGAGCTCTGTCGCAGCCAACGTCAGCCTGCCGACTGCCAGAACCGCTGCATCGGTGACTCGCCGCATCCGCCAACCGTATCGGAGACGCGCCTCGCAGGTGCACGCTGATGCCGCCGACCGCGCGCGGAAATGGTGGGCTGTGACAAGCCCGCGAGGCTGGAGTCCACCGGCGTGGGCAGAGACCTTGATCCGCACGGTGGAGATGGCCGTCGTCTCGGGCAGGAGGCCATGCGCCGGCTTCGGCTCAGGTCGGTGTGCGCGATCGACCCAGGCCTCCCTACCCGCAGGGCGAGGAACGTTCGGCCATCCCGTGCTGTCGATGTGGCAGACCGACATCATCTACTACGGCGTGGATCTCACCGACTACATCGGGCAGGAGTTCGGCCGTACATGGCCGGGGACGTCACCGAGCCCGAGCCATGAGCAGCGCGGCCATGGACGGCGTTCACTCACCTTCGCAGCGGCGCTCACGTGGACAGCAGGCGGCATCATGGGCCGGTGGACTTGCGGCAGGTGCGCACCGCCGACGGGCGCGTGCTCGAGGTGAGCGTCGAGGGGCCGGCCGGCGGGCGGGCGTTCGTCCTGCACCCCGGCACCCCGGCCGGGCTGGCCGAGCGCGGCGGCATCGCCGGGCCCGCGGCCGAGCGCGGCCTGCGCACGATCAGCTACGCCCGGCCCGGCTACGGGGGCTCCACCCCGCACCCGGGCCGCACGGTGCTCGACGCCGCCGGGGACGTCCGGGCGATCCTCGAGCACCTGGGCCACGACCGGTTCGTGACGGCCGGCTGGTCCGGCGGCGGCCCGCACGCGCTGGCCTGCGCGGCCGCCCTGCCCGGGGCGTGCGCCGCCGCGGCCACCCTGGCCGGCGTGGCGCCGTTCGACGCCGAGGGCCTGGACTGGCTGGCCGGGATGGGCCCGGAGAACGTCGAGGAGTTCGCCGCCGCCGTGCGCGGGCCGGCGGACCTGACCGGGTTCGTGCAGGCGCGGCAGGCCGAGCTGGCCGGGGTCACCGGCGGGCAGGTCGCGGCGGCGCTGGGCGGGCTCATCGACGAGGTCGACCGGGCCGCGCTCACCGGCGAGCTCGCCGAGAGCATGGCCGCGTCGTTCCGGCACGCCGTGTCGGCCGGGGTGGCGGGCTGGCGCGACGACGACCTCGCCTTCGTCCGGCCGTGGGGCTTCCCGGTCGCCGCGGTGCAGGCGCCGGTCACCGTGTGGCAGGGCGGCCACGACCGGATGGTCCCCTTCGCGCACGGGCAGTGGCTGGCCCGCGGCGTGCCCGGGGCCCGCGCCCGGCTGCTGGCGGAGCACGGGCACATCTCGCTGCTGGCCCGCTTCGGCGACATCCTCGACGACCTGCTGGAGCGGGCCGGGGACTGGTGAGCGGCGGTCCGCATGCACAGGAAGAAAATCGGTCGGCGAACCGATGTGGTCAAGATCGCGCACGCCGTACCATCGACCGGCACCGACTGACAGGGCTGGGGGAAGCTGGTGGCCGAGCGGGTCGTGGTGGCGTTCGCCGGGGACGGGGCGGGCGAGGGCGAGCTGTCCTGGGGGCAGCGCGACATCTGGCTGGCGATGGTCCGCCAGCAGACGTGGCTGCCCAACGGCGCCTGGGGGCCGCTGCCCCCGGGCACGACGGTCGACGACGTGACGGACCGGCTGCGGTACCTCATGAGCCGCTTCCCCACCGCCCGCACCCGGCTGCGCTTCGGCCCGGCCGGCGAGGTGCGGCAGGTCGTGGCGGCCGGGGGCGAGACCGTACTGGAGATCGTCGAGGCCGGCGACGAGGACCCGGCCGCGGTGGCCGACAAGGTCCGGGTGCGCCTGCAGGACGAGCCCTACGACTACGAGCGGGACTGGCCGGTGCGCATGGCCGCGGTCCGCCACGGCGGCGAGCTCAGCCACCTCGTCGTGGTGCTGTGCCACCTGGTCGCCGACGGGCTCGGCGCGATGATCATGGTGGAGGACCTGGACAAGCGGCCGGAGACGCCGGTGCCCGACCTGCAGCCCCTGGAACAGGCCCGCTGGCAGGCCTCGCCCAGCGGCGTGCGGCAGCACGCGACCGCCATGCGGCACTGGGACTCCATCCTGCGCCAGGCCCCGCTGCACCGGTACGCCCCGTCGCGCGACCCGCGGCAGCCGCGGCACTGGCGGGGACAGTTCCGCTCCCCCGCCCTGTCGCTGGCGCTGCGCTCGCTGTCGGCCGCCACCGGGATCGCCTCCTCGACCGTGCTGCTCGGCCTCTACGCCGTGGCCCTCGCGCGGATGACCGGGGAGGGCACCACGGTGCTGCGCACGATGGTGAACAACCGCTTCCGGCCGGGGCTGGAGCGGGTCGTGTGCATGCTCGCGCAGTACGGCCTGACCCGCCTCGACGTCGCCGGCGTGACCTTCGCCGAGGTGCTCGACCGGGCCCGGCGGGCCGCGATGAGCACCTACAAGCACGCCTACTACGACCCGGCCGCCCTCGACGAGCTGCTCGCCCGGGTCGTCGAGGAGCGGCCCGGCCTGCAGCTGCCGAGCTACTTCAACGACCGCCGCGACGACGCGGCCGTGGCGAACACGCCGGTGCCCTCGCCCGAGGCGATCACCGCGGCGGCCGGCCGCGGCGAGTTCACCTGGACGATCCGCCAGGACGTGCCCTTCGAGCCGCTCATCGTGCACGTCGACGAGGTCGAGGGCGGCACCCAGGCGATCGTGTTCATGGACACCCACGTCGTCGCCCCGGCCGACGCGGAGGCGCTGCTGCGCGGCGTCGAGGCGGTCGTGGTCGAGGCCGCCCTGAACCTGGACGCGCCGACCGGGGTGGGCGCGTAACGCGGTGGACCGGGTGTGCCCGGGCGGTTACCGTTCGCGGCATGCTGACCTGGCGGCACGTCACCGAGGACGACTTCCCGCTGCTGGCCCGCTGGCTGGCCGAGCCGCACGTGGCCCGCTGGTGGAACCACGAGTGCTCGGCGGAGGCGGTGGCCCGCGACTTCGGGCCGTCGCTGCGGCGCGAGGAGCCGAACGAGGACCTCCTGGCCCACCTCGACGGGGCGCCGCTGGGGCTGCTGCAGCGCTCGTTCGTGCACGACTACCCCGAGTACGTCGCGGACCTCGCGCCGCTGGTCGACGTACCGCTGCGGGCCATGACCATCGACTATCTCATCGGGGACCCCGGCGACGTCGGGCGCGGGCTCGGCCCGGCCATGATCCGCTCCGCGCTGGGGCGCATCTGGGCCGAGTTCGCCGACGCCGAGTGCGTGCTCGTCGCGGTGCACGCGGACAACGTGCCGTCGTGGCGGGCGCTGGAGAAGGCCGGCCTGTCCCGGGCGGCCAGCGGGGAGATCGAGCCGGACAACCCGGTCGACGACCGCCGCCACCACGTCTACCGGGTCGACCGCCCGGTGTAGCCCGGCCCGACCCGGGCCAGGTCGTAGCCGTCCGGGTAGGTCGTGGTGCGGATCCCGGCGGCGAACAGCGGCTCCTGGCGCGGCCGGCCGAGGCGCAGCACGAGCGCGCGCACCCGCAGGGTCAGGTGCAGCGCGGCGCGGGCCCACCACGGCGGGGCCGGCACGGCGTAGGCGGCGCGCAGCGGCGGGTCGTAGAGGGCGGCGATGAGGGCGTCGGCGGCGCCGCGCAGCGGTCCGGGGATGCGCCCGCGCAGCAGCCCGCGGGTGGCCCGTTCGATCCGCTCCGCTTCCGGGGTGTGGCGCAGGTGCGCGGCGTCGTATGCGTCGAGGTAGGCGGCGAAGGCGTCGTAGTCCTCGGGCAGGTCCCGCACGCCCATGCGCCGGCCGACCTCGCGGTAGAAGACCGCGGCGGCGGCCCGCTCGTGCTCGTGGGGACGCCGCCAGCCGTACCGCGCCAGCCACCGCATCGGGATGACGACCAGGGCGGCGATGACGTAGACGCTGTCGCCGTTGTCCAGCTCGAACCGGCGGTGGGCCTCGTTGAGCCGGCGCAGGGCGACCCGGCCGCGCTCGGAGTCGGCCCCGTTGAGCAGGATCTCGTACATGATGATGCCGGTGTCGTCGGCGCGCTTGCGCGGGTCGCGCAGGATCTCGCCGGTCCGCACGAGCAGCCGGGCCACCCGGGGCAGCGCGAACGAGCGGTTGAACGCGAGGTTGAACGCCATCCGCATGTCCCAGGCGAACTCCTCGCACACGGTCAGCTGGTGAATGTGCAGAGCATCCCGCCGTGGATCCATACGCTCGATGCGCCGAAGATTGTCCAACCGTCCCCGCATGCCGATGGAGTGTACGAGACCATGCCGACCGACCACCCGGCCGCCGCAACGGCCACCTTCGATCTCCTGCACGCCGGCTACGTCGGCGACACCGTCGCCAGCACCGTGGCCCTCGTCCGCGACGGCGACGTCGTGCTCGTCACCGACCCGGGCATGGTCCGCGACCGGGAGCTCATCCTCGGCCCGCTGCGCGAGCTCGGCGTGGCGCCGGAGGCGGTGACCGACGTCGTGTTCAGCCACCACCACCCCGACCACACGCTCAACGCCGCACTGTTCCCCAATGCCCGCTTCCACGACCACTGGGCGATCTACCAGGGCGACGTGTGGGAGGACCGCGAGGCGGAGGGCTTCGAGCTGACGCCGTCGATCCGCCTCATCCGTACCCCGGGCCACACCGCCGAGGACATCACCACCCTGGTCGGCACGGCCGAGGGGGTCGTGGCCCTGACGCACCTGTGGTGGAAGGAGGACTCCGAGGGCGACCCGCTCGCGGCCGACATCGACGCCCTGCACGCCGGCCGGGCCCGGGTGCTGGCCGTCGCCGACCTGATCGTCCCCGGCCACGGCCCGGCGTTCAGGCCCTGAGGTAGCGCCGGGCCAGCCCGTGCAGGAACTCGCGCAGCTCCGGCGGGTCGAGCACGGTGAAGGGCACGTCGAACTTGCTCAGGTAGATCGCCAGGTCGTGCAGCGAGTCGCTACCCGTGGCCAGCTCGCAGCCCTCGGCGCCGAGGTCGGTGATCCGGCCCGACGTCGGGGTGCTGCGCTCGGCGATGACCGCGGCCGGGGCGGCGAACCGGATCCGCACCTTGTAGCGGAAGGGGGCCGCGGTCACGCCCCGCAGCACGTGGGCGGCCACGTCGCCGCCGGGCGGCTCCCGCGGCAGGAACCGGGGCGCATGGGCGCCGGGCGGGTGCGGCCTGATCCGGTCGGCCCGGAAGGTGCGCCAGTCGTCCCGGCCGGTGTCCCAGGCGAGCAGGTACCAGCGGCGGCCGGTGTAGACGAGGGTGTGCGGCTCGACGTCGCGCTCGCTGCCCTGCCCGTCGTGCGCCGCGTAGGTGAACCGCAGCCGCTCGTGGGCGTGGGCGGCCGACGCGATCCGGGTGAGCGTCTCCAGGTCGACGGCCGGACCGCCGCCGGCGGCCGAGACCGTCGCCGACCGCAGCGCGTCGACCCGCGGCCGCAGCCGCCCCGGCAGGGTCCGCTCCAGCTTGGTCAGCGCCCGCAGCGAGGCGTCCTCGATCCCGGCCACGCTGCCGGCCGCCGCCGCCCGCAGCCCGACCGCCACGGCCACGGCCTCGTCGTCGTCGAGCAGCAGCGGCGGGAGGGCGTTGCCGGGCCCGAGCCGGTACCCGCCGCCTGGCCCCGGCACGGACTCGATGCGGTACCCGAGCCTGCGCAGCCGGTCGACGTCGTTGCGCACGGTCCGCGCACTCACCTCGAGGCGCTCGGCCAGCGCGGCCCCGCCCCACTCCCGGCGCTGCTGCAGCACGGCGAGGAGCCGGAGCAGGCGTACCGAAGTCTCGAGCATTTGAGGAATGTAACGTGCCGCAATTGCTTCTAGCGTGGCGGTCATGACATTGCGAGGCATGGCCACCGTGAACTACTTCGCCGCCGACTGGGCCGCCGCCAAGGCCTGGTACACCGAGCTGACCGGCATCGAGCCCTACTTCCTGCGCGATGGCTACGCCGAGTGGCGCCTCGGCGACCGCGAGGCCGAGCTGGGCCTGATCGACGCCCGCTTCCGCCCCGCGGGCACCCCGGCGGGGCCGGTCGGCGCCGTCCTGTACTGGCACGTCGACTCCGTCTCCGAGGTCCTCGACCGCCTGGTGTCGATGGGCGCGACCGTCCACGAGCCGGCCCAGGACCGCGGCCACGGCTTCGTCACCGCCACGGTCGTCGACCCCTTCGGCAACCTGCTCGGCGTCATGTACAACCCGCACTACGCCGCCCTGGCCGCGGCATGACCCTGACGTTCGGCCGCATCATGACCGCCCTGGCCGGATGACCGGCCGGGGCGGCGGGAGCCACGAAAACTCGTCCGGCGTCGACCGTCTGGTTTCGCCCGTCTGAAACGTCGTTGTTGGGGAAAGCTGTCTGTGACGACGTGAGGAGGCCGGGATGGCACTGCCCGAGATCGTGGGGCGCGAGGAGTGGCTCGAGGCGCGGCGGGAGCTGCTGGCGCAGGAGAAGGAGGCGCGGCGGCTGCTCGACCGGCTCAACGCGCAGCGGCGGCGGCTGCCGATGGTGCGCGTCGACAAGCCGTACCGGTTCCACGGGCCGTCCGGGGACGTGGGGCTGGACGCGCTGTTCGAGGGGCGTCAGCAGCTCATCGTGCAGCACGTGATGTTCGACCCGAGCTGGGACGACGCGTGCCCGAGCTGCACCGCGTCGATCGACGAGGTCGCCCCGGCGCTGCTGCGGCACCTGGAGGCGCGCAACACGACGTTCGCGCTGGTGTCCCGGGCGCCGTACGCCAAGATCGCCGACTACCAGCAGCGCAAGGGCTGGTTCGTGCCGTGGTACTCGTCCTACGGCGACGACTTCAACTTCGACTACGACGTGTCGTTCGACGAGTCGGTGAAGCCGCCGGTGTACAACTACCGGTCGCTGCCGGTGATCGAGTCGCCGGAGCTGCCGGGGATGAGCTGCTTCCTGGCCGACGGCGACGACGTCTTCCACACCTACTCGACGTACGCCCGCGGCAACGACTTCGGCGGCGCCTATGCGCTGCTCGATCTCACCGCGCTGGGGCGGCAGGAGGAGTGGGAGGAGCCGAAGGACCGGGTCGCGGACGCCCGCCGGGCGGTTCCCGACTTCGCCTGAGCCGGCCGGCCGCGCGCCCGGGAGCAACGTCCGGGCGCGCGGCAGAATGTCCGGGTGGATCACCTGCCGTACCCGAAGATCCCGGCCGTGCTCGCCGGGGCGCACGCCGCCGGCCCGTGGATCGCGACCGAGAAGGTGCACGGCGCGCAGCTGGTGATCGCCCACGACGGCGCGGCGCTGCGAGTCGGCAAGCGCAAGGCGTGGCTGCGCGACGACGAGCCCTTCTTCGGCTGGCAGCTGCTGCGCCCGGCCCTGGAGCGCACCGCCCGCGCCGCCCTGCGGCTCGGCGGGCCGGTCGTGCGCCTGTACGGCGAGCTGTACGGCGGCCACTACCCGCACCCGGACGTCCCGGCGGTCCCCGGCGCGAGCGCGGTGCAGACCGGCGTCTGGTACGCCCCGGACATCCGGTTCGCGCTCTTCGACGTGCTGCTGGGCGACCCCGGGGTGCTGTGCCCCTACGCCGAGATCGCCGGGCTGGCCGCCGCCGGTGGGGTGGATGTCGTACCGCTGCTGGCCAGGGGCCCGCGCCGGGAGGTCGACGCCGTGCCGGTGCGCTTCGCGACCCGGGTGCCGGCGCTGCACGGCCTGCCGGAGCTCGACGGCAACCTCGCCGAGGGGGTCGTCCTGCGGCCCGACGCCCGCCTGCCCCTCGCCGGCCGCCCCATCGTCAAGCACAAGATCGCCGAGTTCGACGAGACCCGGTTCGGCGAGTCCCGGCCGTGGTCGCCGCACGTCGCCGCGGCCGACGTCCCCGCCCTGGCCGCGGCGCTGGTCAACCCGCCGCGGGTGGCGAGCGCCCGCTCCAAGGCCGGGCCGGACGACCCGGCCGCGCTGGAGGACGAGATCGTGCTGGACGTGCTGGTCGACCTGCTCGACGCCTTCCCCGGCCTGCGGTCGCGGGCCGGGCTCGAGGACCTGGTCCGAGCCGTGGTGCGGGCCTCGCCGGTGGCACGTTTCGGGGATTCAAGGAGGTAGCGGGCCCCGTACCGTATTCCTTGTCAGCACCGACCGAGGGGGAGAACAGCCAGATGAGCGACGAATTCGTCACCGACGGCAGCGGCTACGACGGCGGCCACGGCGACGTGGACTACGGCCACTACGAGGCCGGCCAGCAGCACGACGCCCTGGACCAGCTGCACCAGGCCCACGGCTCCGAGGCGGACTACAACAACCAGCAGTCCGTCTACGAGAACGACCACCACGCCGACACCGCGACCAACTACGAGCACGGCACCCACGTCGAGTACGACCAGGCGCCGGCCGTGCACTACGAGGCCGACGACCAGACCAGCTACAGCCACAGCGGCTCGGTCGACGACCACGTCTTCGCCGCCGAGGGCAGCGAGAACGCGCACCAGGCCTCGTTCGGCGAGCTCGACGCGCTGCAGCAGCGCTTCGACGCCGCCTTCGCCGAGGGCACCGAGTACCACGGCGGCGAGGGCCACCTGGGCACCGCGGCCGGCTGAGCCGTGCCGGCAGCGCGTTGCTAGCGGTCAGCCCCTGGCCAGGCCGGCCGCCCATCCGGGCGGCCGGCCTTCGCCGTTACGGCGCGAGGGCCGTAACGGCGGCCGTGGTGGCGGCCACGGCCGTGATCAGGGCACAGATCTGGGCGACCCAGCGGTAGCGGGTGAGCGTCCGCGAGATCCAGTGCGGCTCGCGGGTGGCGCCGTCCGGGCCGTCGGGCCGGCGCGGGACGAGCAGGATGGCCGCGGCGATCGGGGCGGTGAAGCCGATGCCGTACGCCGCCCCCTGCCACCACGGTGCGACGCCGAACAGCCCGAGGGCCAGCAGCGCCCACGTCGCCGCCGAGACCCGGAACGTGGTGATGCCCAGCCCCGTGTCCAGGCCCCAGATCAGCGCGCCGCGGGTCTCGCCGTAGCGCAGGACCAGGTTCTTCGGCGTCTGGCGCCGCAACGTCACGGGGCACATCGTCTTGCGCCGCAGCGCGAGGACGTCCAGCGCGAGCAGGACGGCGAAGCAGGCCAGGGCGGCCGCCAGCCGCACTGGCTGCGGCAGCAGCGTCACCCCGAGCGCCCGCCCGGCGAACGCGGCCACGCCGAAGACGAGGGTCGCCGAGAACAGGAACCCGCCGCACAGCGCCGCGGTCGGGACTCCCGCGCCGCGGACCCGGGCGGTGAGGGCGAGACCCCCCTGACCAGGAGGGCGGGACAGGCCACCGACGGCCAGCGGCCGCAGCATGCCCACGAAGGACACGCCTCAAGGGCTGAAGAGCTGGGCGAACCCGGCGGTCAGCGCCAGCAGGACCAGCGCCGTGCTCATACGGCCTCGCTGCCGACCCGGGCGCCCCGGGAGCGCCCCGCGCGCAGGTTGCTGAGAATCATGTCGAGCTGGCGGGTGGACGGGACCGTCGTGGCCCGGGCGATGCGCCCGTGCTCGATGACGAGCGCGGCGGGCGTGACGCGGATGCCCAGGGCGCTCGCGATCCGGCCGTCGCGGTCGACCACGGTGCGGTCGGGGTCCAGGCGGTACGTCAGGGCCAGCTCCCCCGCCCCGTCGGCCCCATGCCCCGGCTCCACCACGAGCACCAGGTCGGGGTTGACGGCCCCGTCGAGCGCGGCGGCGAGCGAGCGGCACGTGCCGCAGCGATCGGACAGCAGCAGCACCGCGCCGCGCACGGCGTCGTCGAGCGCGGCCGGCAGGCCGACCCGGCTGGGCAGGCGCTCGGACGGCAGGTCGAGCGGCACCGGCTGGTCGATCAGGCCGCTGTACTCACGCAGTTGCTCGACCGTGCGGTACATCTCGACCTGCGAACCCAGCAGGAGCAGCAGGAGCACGCCGAGCACGATCACGGCCGCGGACAGGGCGATGGTCATGACGTCCCCTTGATCGTGTGCAGGCCGACGACCATGTCGGCGCGCACCTCGGACGATTCCTCGATCGCCCGCCGGTACGCCGAGTCCGTCCGCCAGGCCTTGACGACCTTGACGGCGTGCAGCGAGGACGAGGCGACGACGACGAGCGCGAGCAGTTGCAGCCCCTCCAGCACGCTCCAGCGCGGCGGGGCGAGGCGCAGCACCGCGGCCGCGGCGAGCCAGCCGGGCAGCAGCACGAGCTGGCGGCGGCCCAGGTAGGCGTTGGTGGCCGCGCCCAGGCACGAGCAGGCGACCGGCTGGCGGGCGCGCAGCCCGAGCAGCCCGGCGAGCGCGAACGCGGCGCCGAGGGCGGCCACGCCGGCGGCCGGCCAGGCGGCGGCCGGGGCGAGCATGAGGCCGGCCGACGTGGCCAGTTCGGCGATCGGCACCAGGAGGGACAGGACGGGCACCAGCGGGGCGGGCAGTCCGAGCTCGGACAAGGTCCGCGCGAACGCGGACCTCACCCGGAGCTTCTCGACCCCGCCGACGACGAAGACCGCCGCCACGGCACAGGCGATGAGCCAGGACAGGATCACCATCGCTCAGCAGGCACCGTCGTCCCACCAGATGGAGCAGGCGTAGGTCCCGCCGGACCAGCAGTCACCGCTGCCGCTCTGGCATTCGCCGCAGCCGATGATGCGGAGGCCGGCCTGGCACCACCAGTACCGCTTGTACTTGCCCGACGGGCAGGTGTAGTTCTCGCAGCTGCCGCCGCACTTGGTGTTGCTGGCCAGGTGGCAGCAGGGCGAGGCGAGTCCGGCGGCGGCCGGGCGGGCGGTGGCGAGGATGCCGGCGAGGCCGGCCACCATCGCCACGCCGCCGCGGCCGAGGAACCGCATGACGCCCCGGCGGGGCGCCGTCGTGGTGCTGAGCGTTGGCGCGAGTTCGGACACGGTCATGGGCACCCCGTTCGGTGTGGGCTGGGCGGCGTCCCTCTACTCGGGGTTGACCGCGAAGGACGAGGCCGGGCGCACGGCCACCGCGGACAGCGTGCCGTCGGCGTCGTTGCGCACGCAGAAGGCGACCGAGTCGCCGGCGTCCGCGCCCTGCTCGATGGTCCCGGCCGAACGGGCCACGACGGCCCGGCCGGCGATGCGGGCCGAGCTCTGGCTGCCGCCCTCGAGGCGGCCCCGGATCGGCTCGACCAGCGGCATGACGAGCGCGCCGCCGGCGGTCGCGGTGAGCAGGACGCGGTCGCCCTCGCGCATCCGCCAGCCGTCCGGGAAGCCGAAGAGCGGCGCCGTCCGGGTGGTCCCTTCGACGCTGACTTCGGCGGTGGTGCCGGTCTGGCGCACGACCCGCGCGACGCGGGCCTTGCCGCCGCTGGGGGCCGCCTGCGCCGCGGTTTCGTTGACGAGCGCCGCCGCCCCGGCGGCGCCCGCGGCCACGACGGCCGAGCGTGCGATGAGTGAGCGTCGCGAGAGCCGGTGTCTGCCGATCATCCGCGCTACCCCCCGTCTCCTGGTGGTTTCGGACCCAAGCAAGGTCGCACAGGACGACGACGGGCGTCAATGCGAACAGGCATCCCTCCGCATGCCGAACATGGCCTTGACCTGCGGTGGGCACTTTGCTAGAACGGTGTTTCAGGCCGCCCGGACGCGGTGGACAGTTTGCTGGAACGGCGTTTCAGGCTGCCCGGACGTGGAGCAGGCCACCGCCGCGCGCGCTCGCGACCACCAGGACGGCGAGCACGACGAGGTCGGCCAGGCCCAGCACGACCCCGAGCCCGGCGAAGAACCGGCCGCGCCCCGTGACGGCGGGCCGGCGCAGCGCCCACAACCCGAGCACGACGGCGAGCGGCCCGAACACGACGTTGAAGAAGAACAGCCCCGCCGCCCCGAACGCCAGCGACGCGACGATCCGGTCGTCGGGCCGCCGGCGGGAACCGACCACGGCGGCCCCCTTCACCGGTCCCCCAGCCGGCGGGCCGCCCAGCGGCGGGCGAGCAGCAGCACCACCGCGGCCGCGACGACCCCGGCGACCAGGAGCACCGGCTGGCCGGTCAACGCGGCCGGCCCGACGACGAGCAGCGCGACCAGCACCGCCCCGATCAGCATGGCCATAGCCAACCCTCATTTCAGTGGACAGTTGTGCACTCATTCGGAGGGTACGGCGAGCGGCAACTCGGTGCACAGGTGTTTACTGAGTGACGTGGCCCATATCCGCCAGCAGCAGAAGGCGCAGACCCGCCAGGCCCTGCTCGACACCGCCCTGCGCCTGCTCGAGGAGCGCAGCCTCGACAGCCTGCCGCTGCGCGAGATCACCCGCGAGGTGGGCATCGTCCCGACGGCCTTCTACCGGCACTTCCCGGACGTGCCGAGCCTCGGCGTGGCCCTCGTCGAGCAGTGCCTGGGCGGCCTGCGCGAGGCGGTCCGGGCCGTGCGCGACGGCATCGCCGACAGCGACGCCGTCATCGGCCGCTCCCTCGAGGTCCTGGCCCGCCAGGTCCACACCCACCGCGACCAGTTCCGCTTCATCGCCAGGGAACGCCACGGCGGCGTGGCCGCGGTGCGCCGGGCGATCCGCGAGCAGCTCGACCTGTCCGCCGCCGAGCTGGCCACCGACCTGCTGACCTACCGGCTGCCGCACGCCGCCCGCCTCGACGCCTGGCAACCGCAGGACCTGCGCATGCTCGCCGAGCTGATCGTGAACCACATGGTGCTGACCGCCGCCGCCCTGTTGGAGGCCCCGGCGGACGACCCCGGCGCCGCGGCCGACACCCTGGACCTGGCCACCCGCCAGCTGCGCCTGATCGCCCTGGGCAGCCGCCACTGGCCCGGCACCAACGGCTGAGCGCCGGTGCCGGGCCGGGACGGTCAGGAGTACAGGCGACCGGCGAAGCGGCGGCCGAAGCCGTCGCCGACGTTGGCGGTCACCGTGTAGTCGTAGCGACCCGCCGCGGTCGCCGCCAGGGTGCCGGTCCAGGTGCCGCCGGCCGCGGACGTCACCGTGGCGGCCGAGCCGCCCGAGGCGCCGGTGGCCAGGTTGCGGCCGATGGTGAAGACGGCCGGCGCCGAGCCCTGGTTGGTCAGGGTCAGCCGCAATGTCAGGCCGCCGTTGTCGGCGGCGGACGCCTCCGGGTGCGCCTTCGACGCGTTCGTCCAGGTGCGCACGTCGCCGGTGAAGCCGCGCAGGTAGCCGTCGGGGCCGTGCAGGTCGATGTCGTACGGGCCGCCGCCGTAGGTCAGGGCGCTGAAGTAGTCCGACGCGCTGCCGCCGGCCGGGCACGTGTACTGCCACGCCTGGTAGCTGCGGTAGTTCACCGTGTAGGCGGTGAAGCCGGCGCCGAGGGTGCCCGCGTTGACGACCTTGAACCAGATGCGGTTCGTGCTGGTATCGGTCCACGACGTCGTGTCGAAGCGGTACCCGATCGGGTTCGCCGGGCGGTCGCCCGGCTCCGGCGCCGGCATCGTCGAGCTCGACGGGGCGCTCGCGTTCGGCAGCCCGTCCTGGCCGTCGGCCGCGGCCACGAGGGCCTTCGTGTCGGGCAGGCCCGGGAACGTGGTCACCGTCGAGGCGAAGTTCAGCGCGGACGTGAGGTCGCCGCACACCGTGCGCCGCCAGGCCGAGATGTTCGGCTCCCGCACGCCGGTCCACAGCTCGACGAAGCGGATCGGCGACGTGTGGTCGAACACCTCCGAGCACACCCGCCCGCCGGTGCTCCACGGCGACACGACCGTCATCGGCACCCGCGGGCCGAGGCCGATCGGCTTGCCGCCCACGAACTCGTCGGCGGTGCCGCTCGGCGGCACCGGCGGCGCGACGTGGTCGAAGAACCCGTCGTTCTCGTCGAAGTTCAGGAACAGCACGGTGCCCGCCCACACGTCGGGGTGCGCGGCGAGCGCGGACAGGAAGCCCCCGGCGAAGTCCGCGCCGTACGCGGGCGGGTACGACGGGTGCTCCGACTTCGCCGCCGGCGCCACGATCCACGACACCTGCGGCAGCGTGCCCGCCGTCAGGTCGGCCTTGAACGCGTCGAGCGCGGAGGCGGCCCGGACCATGCCGCGCAGCCACAGCTGCGAGTCGTGGGCCGCGCTCTTGAACTGGTTGAACCAGGCGAGCGGGTTGTCGTCGTAGTTGTCCTGCTCCTGGTACACCTTCCAGCTCACGCCGGCCGCCTGCAGCCGCTCGGGGTACGTCGTCCAGCTGTACCCCTTCTCGCTGTTGTCGGTCACCGGCCCACCGCCGGTGCCGTTCGGGTCGATCGTGCCGGTCCACTGGTACAGCCGGTTCGGGTTCGTCGGCCCCTGCACGGAACAGAAGTACTGGTCGCACACCGTGAACGCGTCGGCGAGGGCGTACTGCCACGGGATGTCCGCGCGGGTGTAGTACCCCATCGTCTTGTCGGTCTTCGCGGGGATCCAGTTGTCGTACTTCCCGCTGTTCCAGGCGCTGTGCGTGCCCGACCACGAGTGGTCCAGGTCGGTCACCCGCTGCGCGTCGGTCTTCGTGGTGTCCAGGCGCCACGGCAGCAGCACGGAGCCGAGCAGCCGCTTCTGGTGCCAGACGTCGGAGGAGGACGGGAACCGCAGCGGGCTCGTGTCGCCGAACCCGCGCACGCCCCGGAGCATGCCGAAGTAGTGATCGAACGACCGGTTCTCCTGCATGAAGATGATGACGTGCCGAACCTGGTCCAGGCTCCCACCGGACGCGGGTGCGGCGGCGGCCAGCTGGGCCGCGCCGAGCAGGCCGGAACCGGCGGCGGCCCCACCGGCCGCCGCGGCGCCCAGCAGGGTACGCCGACTCACAGGGGACATACGCGCTCCTCGATATTCGAACGGGCGCGTGCAGCCTCCTACCGGCAGGTGACGCCTACGCGATGCGCAGGGGGCGGCACGGCGAACCGTGCCGCCCCCTTCGGCGAACCAGTTAGGCGTACGCCTCGATCTCGTAGATGCGGGCCGCGGTGTCCGTGGTCTGCGTCGGCGTGATGACGTTCAGCCGCACGTACCGCCCGGTCGCGTTGACCGCCGAGGTGGTCACGTCCGCGGTGTTGCCGCGCACCGACGCCACGGTGGTCCAGGTGCTGGCGTCGGCGGACACCTGCAGGTCGAAGTCGCGGGTGTCCCACGACGCCGACTCGCCGCCGGCGCCCGCGTGGCGCACGACGATGGAGCTCAGGTGGTTCGAGCCGCCCATGTCGACCTGCAGCCACTTGCTGGCCCCGCCGGAGCACCACTTGTCGGAGTTGCCGCCGGAGACGCTGCCGTTGACCGCCTTCTCCGGGCCCTCGGTGGTGGCGCAGGAGGAGTCGGCGGTGGCGGGCTTGTTGAGCAGGAGGTTGCCGCCGGTGGCGGCGCCGTACACCTCGAACTCGTAGATGCGGGCCGCGCCGTTGCCGTCGTTGGCCGGCGTGCTGATGTCGAGCTTCACGTAGCGGGCGGTCCGCGCCGTGAACTGGTTGAGGGTGCGGCTGGACCGGTTGCCCGTGACCGTCGCCGCCACGCTCCAGTTGGTGCCGTCGGTGCTGGTCGAGATGGTGTACGCGCCGGTGTTCCAGCCGGTCTGCTCGCCGCCGAGGCCGGCGTGCTTGAGCACGACCGCGCCGACGCTCTGGTTGGAGCCGAGGTCGACCTGCAGGAACTTGGTCGCCGCCTGCGTGCAGAACTTGCTGTTGTTCATCAGGGTGCCGTCGACGGCCTTGTCGGCCGACTCGGCGGCGGCGCAGCTGGCCGAGCCCGTGGCGGTCTTGCCCTGGGCGAGGTTGGTGCCCAGGTTCGGCGGGGCGGCCGGCTGGGTCGCGCCGTCGGTGAAGGACGGCGGGACGTCACCGGCGCCGGTGCCCCAGGACGACGGGCTGGTGCCCATCGTGTACTGCAGGGTGCCGCCCGCGGCCAGGTCCGGGTAGCGCAGGTAGTTGTGCGACACCGAGGAGCCGTTGAGGGTCAGGCCCTGCACGTACTGCGACGAGGCGCTGCCGCCGTTGATCTGGATGTTGCCGGCCGAGCGCTGGACGAGGATCGACGGGAACGACGGGCCGTTGATCGCGAGGGTGTCCGCGCCCGGGGTGGCCGGGTACATGCCCATCGCGGACCAGACGTACCACGCCGAGGTGGCGCCGAGGTCGTCGTTGCCGGGCAGGCCGCCGGCGCCCGTGGTGAACTGCTCGGTCATGACGCGCCGCACCGCCGAGGAGGCGCCGGCCGGGTACTGGGCGAAGTTGTACGCCCACGGCACGCCGTGCTCGGGCTCGTTGCCGAGGTAGAAGTACGGGCGGGACAGGCCGGCGTTGAGCTCGGTGAAGTGGTGGTCGAGCCGCTGCTTGGCCGTCTGCGGGCCGCCCATGAGGTTGATGAGCGCGGCGAAGTTGTAGGTGACCATCCAGGTGTACTGCGCGGCGTTGCCCTCGGTGAACGGGCTCTCCTGGGCCGGGTTGAGCGGCCACGGCCACGTCCCGTCGCTGTTGCGCGGGTGGATGTAGCCCGACTCGGTGTTGAACGTGTTGCGCCAGTACTGGGCCCGGGTCATCGCCGAGTTGTACGTCGTCGTGTCACCGAGCGACTTGGCGAACTGGGCCACGGCGAAGTCCGACGCCGAGTACTCCATCGAGTCCGACGGCGCGCCCGGAATGTACTTCTTCGACTCGTACTCGGCCTCGCGGCCGCGGATCGGCGAGCCCTGCGCGCCGGCGCCGGCGATCGCGTTCTTCATCAGCTGCAGCGCGGCGGCCGTGTCGAAGTCGCGCGCGCCGAACTGGTACGCCTCGTCCACGATGATCGGGCCCGGGTCGCCGGTCATCACGAAGTCCTCGTTGGTCTGCTGCGACCACTTGGGCAGCAGGCCGCCCTGCTGGCCGTCGAGGACCATCGACTTCATGATGTCGGAGGTGATGTCCGGGGCGATGAACGCGACGAGCGCGGCCCACGAGCGGTAGATGTCCCAGCCCGAGTAGTTCTGGTACACGTTGTGCGTCGCGGTGTGGATCGCGTTGTCGAAGCCGCGGTACTGGCCGTTGACGTCGCTGGAGATGTTGGGGTTCTCCATCACGTGGTACAGCGCCGTGTAGAACTTCTGCAGGTCGGTGGCGCTGCCGCCGGTGGCCTGGATGCGGTTCAGGGCGCTGTTCCAGGCGTTGTTGGCGTTGGTCCGCGCGGTGTCGAAGGCCGCGGTCTCGGCGTTGAGGTTGGCCGTGGCGTTCGCGACGCTCACGAACGACACGCCGATCTGGGCGTTGACGGTCGCGTTGGACGAGGTGTCCCAGGTGACGAAGCCGCCGGTGTTGGTGCCGCTGGTGCTCGCCGAGCCGTTGGAGATGGTCGAGCCGCTCCAGGTGCCGAACGACGACGGGGCCCGGTCGAAGTGGATGGAGAAGTAGATCGGGTACGTCTTCGACGAGCCGCAGAACCCGCCGGCGGTGACGTTGCCGGTCACGTTGCTGCCGGAGATGCTGATACTGCCGCTGCGGTTGCCCGTCGCGCTCTTGCTGGTGTTGATGAGCAGCCGGGACTGCGTGGACGACGGGAACGTCAGCCGCATGACCCCGGTGCGGGTGGTCGAGGTGACCTCGACGTTGGTGGAGTACTTGTCGAGCCGGTTCTTGTAGTAGCCGGCCTGGGCCACCTCGTTGGTCTTCGTGTACGCCGAGGAGTAGCTCGACCACGAGGAGCCCGGCGAGGAGCCGAGCGCGCCGGTGACCGGCAGCAGCCCGATGTCCTCGTTGTTGCCGCAGCCCGCCCCGTTGAAGTGGGTGAGGCTGAACTCCTCGATCGTGCGGTCGGAGTCGCGGTAGCCCGACGGGGACGCGGTCGGCGTGTCCGGGCTGAACTGGAGCATGCCGAAGGGCACGGTGGCACCCGGGAAGGTGCTACCGCCGGCGCCGCCGCCGACCGGGTTGGGCGAGTTGCTGTCGTCCGTGCCGATGAGGGGGTTCACGTATTGGGTCAGGTTGAGGTCGGCGGCCTGGGCGGGGGCCGCGAACTGCACGACCGCGAGGGTGCTGCCCAGCAGGGCGGCCCCCGCGCCGGCGAGCAGCCGGTCGACCTTTCGGGGTCGGGACATGGTGTCTCCCGTTCGGTGGCGGTGAGGACGGGAGAGCGCTCTCGATGGACATTCATAGTCCCTGATCCACGTTTGGTCAACATTTGTCAATACGACCGCAGGTCAGGGGCCTGACCTCTCCGCGGCACCGCCACAGCGGCCTCGACATCGATCACGATCGCGGTCGCGCACGCCGCCCCGGCCGTCCGCGACACCCCTCGTGCGGCCGCCCCGGCGGCGTTGACGCCCGGAGGTGCCCCTTGCCGGTCGGCCGGCGGCGTCACCGACGGTCACGACGAGGACAAGCGCGGCGCCACCGGCGGGTTCCCGGCCATGCGGCACTACCCCGGGCGCGGAGATGCCGGACGCACCGAGCAGCCGCCGCGGCAGGAGACAGAGGCATCGAGTTGTGCGAAAGTTGAATCTGTCAATGGTTGGCAGAAGTCTCGTGGAACTTTCGCGGAACGAACAACTTCACACAGGTACCGTTGAAAATCCATGACGGTCGTTGACAGTTCGCGTCGGAAAATGTTTGCTACGTGGCGTGAACGCGCGAAAGTACCCACTCCGCACGGCCTCGATCGCGCGCTCACTCGGCTCGCGGCCCGGCCGGGGGCCGTGGATCTCCGCCGTCGCGGGCCCGGCCACGAGCCGGGTCGCGGCGACGCAGTTCGACGCGGCGCCGACACGCACCGGCGACGCGTCGTCCGGCGGCGGGCAACGCGGCACCGGTCCCGCGGTGCCGCTGCGGCTCCGGGTGGCGTCGGACTGCGCCACGGTGGCGGGGCAGGACGGCGCCCCGCGGAGCAGTTCCTCCGTACGGTGGGCGGCGGCGGGAGGCGCACGGGCGTCCGCGCCCGCCACCGCCGGCCAGACGGACGCGGCGGCGACCCGGGCGGTGTCGCCGTTCCCGCCGCGCGCCGACGGCTGCACGCGTCCCGTGGGGGTGCGGGACGCGTCCAGCGGACGGCTTCGGCGCCACGTCGACGGCGCGCTCACGGCTGACGTGGCCGCGGGCCCGGCGTGGGCCGCCGGCGGCGCGTTCACGATCGGCCGGGGCGAGTGGCACGGCGGCGACGCCGGCCACTTCCCCGGCCGCATCGACCGGAGCCGAAGTCCGAACTGATCGGCTGAGGATCATCTGGCAGGAGGACTGCCTGTTGACGGGGGTCAGGGGTCGACGTACAACGTTGTGAGAGCGCTTTCTGTAAAGGAAGTTTCCCGTGGCCGCCATCCACCGCTTGCTCGCCGCCCTGCTGCTGATCGCCGCCGGACTCGTCGTCTGCGCGACCCCCGCCGCCGCGGCGACGGCCGTCTGCGCCCAGTACTGCGACACCCGCGACCCGTCCCTGGCCCGCCAGGAGACCTTCCCCGTCGGCACCCTGCTCATCAACAACCGCCGCATCGTGCTGCACCTGTCCGACGCCGACGGCATGGCCTGGGGCAGCATCGACGCCGGCACGGTCGGCGAGTCGGTGTGGCTGGACCGGTCCTGGGACGGCGGCGCCACCTGGGACGGGCTGCTGGGCAAGGCGTCCATCCCGTCGACCTGGACTGGGACCCGGACCCTGATGTACAACCTCTCGGACCCCTCGCACCACCGCCGGGGCATGGTCCGCGCCTGCGGCGACGCCCACGCCGTGGCCTGCACCGCCTGGGTGCGCGCGTCGGTCTGCACCGCCACCTGCGACAACGCGAGCGGCGGCACCGACGCCCAGCCGGTCAGCACGGTGACCCTGTCCGGCCGCTCGATCTCGCTGCACTTCGACGCCGCCGGCCTGGCCTGGGGCACCATCACGAACAACAAGGCCGGCGACGAGGTGTGGCTGGACCGCTCCTTCGACGGCGGGGCCAGCTGGCCCGGCGGCTCCTCGCTGGGCCGCACCACCAGCGGCCGCACCACCCGCTTCAACGCCACCGACCCCACCTCGCTGCTCTACGGCGGGGCGGTGCGCGCCTGCGGCCGGGCCGTCGAGGGCCAGAACGGGGCGTGCACCCCGTGGGCCCGCCCGTCGGCCGACCGCCTCCACGGCGCGGCCGACGCCCTGATGTACAGCTACGACCCCTACCCGTCGTGGTGGCCCTCCAGCTGGTGGAACTCCGCCGTCGCGCTCAGCACGCTGATCGGCTACACGCGCAGGACGGGCGACCAGACGTACGCCTGGGCCGTCCGGCGCACCTTCGACGTCAACCGGGTCGCCTTCCCGGCCGGCGCCCGCTCCTCCGACGCCGTCGACGGCCACTTCATCAGCCGCTCGATCGACGACACCGCCTGGTGGGGCCTGACCTGGATCGACGCCTACGACCTCACCGGCGACCGGACCTACCTCGACGAGGCCGTCACCATCGCGAACTACGTCGCCGGCTTCTGGGACACGTCCACCTGCGGCGGCGGCGTGTGGTGGGACCGCGAGCGCACCTACAAGAACGCCGTCACCATCGGGCTGTACCTGCGCCTCACCGCCGCCCTGCACAACCGCATCGCCGGCGACACGGCGTGGCTGGGCAAGGCGGTCACCGGCTGGAACTGGTTCAGCACCAGCGGCCTGATCAACGCGTCCGGCCTGGTCAACGACGGCCTGACGAGCACGTGCCAGAACAACGGGCAGACCGTGTGGACGTACAACCAGGGCCTGGCCATCGGCGCCGCCATGGAGCTCTACCGGGCCACCGGCAACGCCACCTACTCCGACGCGGCCCGCCGTCTCGGCACCGCCGCGCTCGCCTCGCCGCTCGTGCAGGGCGGCGTCCTCACCGAGTCCTG
The DNA here is from genome assembly GCF_039532525.1 of Dactylosporangium salmoneum. Classification (NCBI taxonomy): domain Bacteria; kingdom Bacillati; phylum Actinomycetota; class Actinomycetes; order Micromonosporales; family Micromonosporaceae; genus Dactylosporangium; species Dactylosporangium salmoneum. Next base: position 96,081 of record NZ_BAAARV010000018.1, on the reverse strand, counting down.
CGACCCCTCGCAGACCTGCGACGACAACCAGAAACAATTCAAGGGCATCTTCATGCGGTACCTCGCCGAAGCCGGCACACAGTTCCAGTCCTTCGCCAACACGCAGGCCGCGAGCCTGTGGGCGATCCGCGATCCGCTGAACCAGGCCGGCTCCCGGTGGGCCTCGCCCGCCTCGCCACCGGACTGGCGCACCCAGGCCTCGGCCCTGTCCGCCCTGCTGGTAGCAGCATGACCGCCGGAGCGAAGCGGAGGCGGGCATGCTGCGCTCCTGCCCTGGTTCTTCCGAATATAGGTAGGGCAACCGCGCAAGCTTGCTGCGCTCTTGTCCCGGCTCTTCCCAGTAAAGGTAGGACAGCGTGAACGCCCGGCACGCCCGCCACGTCGGCATTTTGCTGCAGCTGCGCTCCCGCCCATGGGTCTCGGCGGCCGCGCTGTCCTGCCGGTTCGGCGTCGACGTACGCACCATCTACCTGGACATCGACCTGCTGACCGCGGCCGGGCTGCCCATCGAGGCGGTGCCCGGACGGGCCGGCGCCTACCGGCTGGCGGCGCACGCGGAGCTCCCGCCGGTCGAGGACGCCCTCGGCACCTCGACCGAGCCCCTCGAGCACTTCCTGCGGGGCGCCCGCACGCGGGAGCAGCTGCGGGCGCTGGGCCAGCGCGCCTACGCCCGCCAGCAGCGCCTCCTCCTGAGCCGCCTGGACCGTCGCATAGCGTGACGCCGGGGCGCGAAAAGTCGGGCGCTGGCGCGCCACGACTTTTCGGACTTATCGCCCGACGGTGGTTTCCAGGGGGCGGGGCATTCGTCCGTTTCCACGCGCCGCGCCGGTCGCACCGGCCAGTAGCCCCGCCACACGGCGACGGCGCCCGGGGCCAGGGCGAGCGCGAGGCGCCGGGGGCTCACGGCCGCGGCGGTGCTGGCGCGCGCTCGCGCCCGCCTGGTAAACACGCCGCGGGCCCGCCTGGTGCGGCGCGCCGTCGCCGCGGGTTCGCCCGGCACTATGCGGCGGTTTGACCGGAATACCGGGCGCCCATTGCCCTACATTTCGGATATTTCGCCCGTCGGGCCGTTCGCCGGTTTCCGTGTGGACGGCCGACCCGCCGGGGGTGACTTCCTTGCACATCGCCCGCCCCCTCCCCCGCCCGTCGGGCAGCATTCGGCGAGTGAGCGAGCAGTGGGAGTACGGCTACGTCTATTTCGTCTCCACCCAGTCCGACGAGCAACGCAAGCTGCGCAATCACCCCGACCGGGACCAGCGGGCCCTCGAGTACGGCCTGGCCGCCGTCGTGGTCGACGGCGACAGCGTCCGCTCCCAGCGCATCGCGGGCAAGGTCGCCCTGCTCAACGAGCTCGGCGAGAAGGGCTGGCGGGTGGAGAACGGCCTGAGCCTCGGCGGCGTGCTGCCCAACTGGCTGCGCGACGCCGTGCAGTCCGCCGTCGCCGACGCCTATCCAGGTGGCGCCATCGAGCACTACATGCGCCGGCGCCGGCCCGGCGGCTGACCCCGTACACTGCCACCCCATGCACGAGGGCTGGCAACGGGCAAGGCCGGACGCGCGCCGCCTGCGCATCGACGTCGGCATCGGCGTGGTCGTCACCGCCGTGACGCTGCTGAGCCTGACCCTGACCCGCAGCCTCGGCTACTTCGCCTTCGGCCGGCCGCCGTCGCTGGCCGAGCAGATCATGTGGGCCGTGCTCGGCACCCTGCCGCTGTGCGTGCGCCGCCGCTGGCCCGACGCCGTGGCGATCTTCGTCTCGGCCACCTTCATCGCCGGGCAGATCCGCCACGCCCCCGAGCAGCAGCTCACCTCCGGCGCCCTCTTCGCCGCCATCTACACCCTCGGCGCGTGGGGCCGCGACCACCGCCGGGCCGCCTGGATCCGCGGCGGCATCATCGCCGCGATGTTCGTGTGGCTCGGCGTGTCGTACCTCATCGCCCTGCCCGCCCTGTCCGCCGCCGAGTTCGCTGGCGCCGACGGCCCGGTCTCCCCGATCCTGGCCGCCGCCGTCAACGGCGTCCTGGTCAACCTGCTGATCTTCGGCTTCGCGTACTTCTTCGGCGAGGTGTCCTGGATCGCCGAGTACCGCCGGCACCGGGTCGAGGAGCAGTCCGCGGAGCTGCTGGCGGCCAAGGAGGAGGAGTCGGCCCGCACGGTCCTGCACGAGCGCCTGCGCATCGCCCGCGAGCTGCACGACGTCGTCGCCCACCACGTGTCGGTCATGGGGGTGCAGGCCTCCGCCGCCCGCCGCGTCCTGGACCGCGACCCGGCCCGCGCCCGCGAGGCCCTCACCGCCGTCGAGCAGAGCGCCCGCACCGCCGTCGACGAGCTGCACCGCATGCTCGGCCTGCTGCGCCTGCAGCCCGGCGGCGCCGAGGACTCCCCCGAGGCCGCCGTCGGCCTGGAGCGGGTCCAGGAGCTGCTGGACTCCGTCCGCAACGCCGGTCTGCAAACTTCCCTCGGGGTGTACGGCGAAGCCGTCGACCTCCCCGAGTCGCTCTCGCTGGCCGGCTACCGGATCGTCCAGGAGGCCGCGACCAACACCCTGAAACACGCCGGCGCCACCAAGCTCGACGTCCGCATCCGCTACCACGCCGACGAGCTCGAGCTCGACGTCGCCGACGACGGCCACGGCCCGGCCCGCCGCAAGCCCGGCGGCCTCGGCCTGATCGGCATGCGCGAACGCGTCGCCGCCCACGCCGGCACGCTGGAGACCGGACCCCGCACCACGGGCCCGGGCTTCCGCGTCCGCGCCCGCTTCCCCCTGCAGCGCCAGCGGTCCGCGTGAGCGGCGCCGCGACGCGTCACGGCTCGGGGCGCTCCGGCACGGGGGTGGCGTTGTGCAGGCGGGAGCCGCTGAAGTCCAGGGTCGAGCGGGTCACCTGGTGCCAGAAGGGCCAGATGGACGGGGTGACGCGCAGCTCGAAGCCGGCCTCCGCGTGCCGGGTCAGCAGGTCGTCGAGCTGCACGCGGCCGGTGGCCTCGACCGGTTCCTCGGAGACCCAGTAGCCGCCGACCTCGTGCGGGCGGAACGTGGCCGGCGGCAGCTCGTACGCGTACAGGCGGCAGGATTGCATCCTGGACAGCCACGACGACTCCATGACGTGCAGCCGGGTGGCGGCCGTCTGCCCGAAGAACCGCTCCCGGTCGGCGGGGGTCGTGGCGGGAGAGGGCCAGACGCAGCCGCGGGGGCAGTCGCGCGGGAACCAGAACATCGGGGCGTGGCGGGTGTCGACGGCCCAGACGAGCGGCGGGGCGGTCGGGTTCGTGGCGGGGACGTGCGGTTCGAACCGGGACAGCGACGGATCCTCGCTGTAGTGCCACATGGCGTGCTCGGGCTCGCCGCGGTACGGCGGGGCGGGCGGTCGGGGCATCGGGCCAGTCTGCCAAACTCGGGCCGTGATTCGGGTACTGCTCGCGGACGACCATCAGCTCGTGCGGACCGGGTTCCGGGTCATCCTCGAGACGGAGGACGACCTGCGCGTGGTCGGGGAGGCGGCCGACGGGCGGCGGGCGGTCGAGCTGGCCCTGTGCACCGAGGCGGACGTGCTGCTGATGGACGTCGAGATGCCCGGGCTCGACGGGCTGGCGGCGACGCGGGAGATCACGGCGGCCGGGCCGGCGCCGGCGGTGCTCATCCTCACCACGTTCGACCGGGACGACTACCTGTTCGCGGCGCTCGAGGCGGGGGCCAGCGGGTTCCTGCTCAAGAACGGCACGCCCGAGGCGCTGATCGAGGCGGTGCGGGTGGTGGCCCGCGGGGACGCGCTGCTCGCGCCCGAGATCACGCGGCGGGTCATCGCGGCGTTCGCCCGGCCGAAGGCCCCGGTCCCGGGCGCGAAGACGGAGGAGCTCACGCCGCGGGAGCGGGAGGTGCTCGTCGAGCTGGCCGGCGGGGCGACCAACGCGGAGATCGCGCAGCGGCTGCACCTCGGCGAGGCTACGGTCAAGACGCACGTCAGCCGGATCCTCGCCAAGCTGGGGCTGCGCGACCGCACGGCCGCCGTGGTCTACGCCTATGAGCAGGGGGTCGTGACGCCGGGTCCGTCGCGAGACGGATGGCGGAGGTAGATCTCGCGCCGGACTCGCGGGCGCCGGACACCGCCTAGCGTGAAGGGGGTGAACGACGCGCTGCAACTTGAGCAGGTCAACCGGCGCTTCGGCGACCGGCAGGTCCTGACGGATGTCACGTTCGAGGTCGGGGCCGGGCGGATGACCGGGTTCGTCGGGGCCAACGGGGCCGGCAAGACGACCACCATGCGGATCATCCTCGGGGTGCTGGCCGCCGACTCCGGGACCGTGAGCTGGTGCGGGGCCCCGCTGACCCGGGACGACCGGCGGCGGGTCGGCTACATGCCCGAGGAGCGCGGGCTGTACCCCAAGATGAGCGTCCGCGAGCAGCTGATCTACCTCGGCCGGCTGCACGGCCTGTCCGCCGACCGGGTGCGGCGCAACGCCGCCGACCTGCTCGATCGGCTCGGGCTCGGGGAGCGGGCGGACGACCCGTTGCAGCAGCTGTCGCTCGGCAACCAGCAGCGCGCGCAGATCGCCGCCGCGCTGGTGCACGACCCGGTGCTGCTCGTGCTCGACGAGCCGTTCTCCGGGCTGGACCCCCTCGCCGTGGACGTGGTCGTCGGGGTGCTGCGGGAGCGCACCGCGGCGGGGGTGCCGGTGCTGTTCTCCAGCCACCAGCTCGACGTGGTGGAGCGGCTCTGCGACGACCTCGTCATCATCGCCGCAGGGCAGATCCGGGCCGCCGGCACGCGGTCCGAGCTGCGCGCCTCGTTCGCGCAGCCGCGGTACGAGATCCGCGTCGACGGCGACGCCGGCTGGCTGCGCGACCAGGACGGCGTCGCGCTGCTCGACCTCGACGGGGACCGCGCCGTGTTCGACCTCGACCCCGCGACCGACGAGCAGTCGGCCCTGCACGCCGCCCTGTCCCGCGGCCCGGTGCGCGCCTTCGGGCCGGTCGTGCCGTCGCTCGCCGAGATCTTCCGAGAGGTGACCCGATGAACCTGGTCGAGGCGGTCCGGCTCGTCGCCGCGCGCGAGCTGAAGGTGAAGCTGCGGGACAAGACGTTCCTGTTCAGCACCCTGTTCTTCCTGCTCTTCGCGGCCGTCTCGACGGTGCTGCCGGCCCTGCTCGCGGACGGGCCGTCGAGCGTGGCGGTGGCCCAGGCCTCCCCGTACGAGGGGCGGCTGCGCGAGGCCGGGCTGCACGTGAAGGTCGCCGCCGACCCGGAGCGGGTCGTGCGGGACGGGGACGCCGACGCCGCGGTCGTGGACAAGGGCGGCAAGCCCGAGGTGCTCGCGATGAAGAGCGCCCCGAGCGACGTGGTCAACGCGTTGTCGACGGCTCCCGAGGTACGGCTGCTCAATCCTGCTGCGGCCGGCGAACTGGCGTCGTTCCTCGTGCCGTTCATGTTCGCGCTGGTCTTCTTCTTCACGTCGCTGACCTTCGGCATCCAGATCGCGCAGAGCGTGGCCGAGGAGAAACAGACCAGAATGGTGGAGATCCTGGTCGCCGCGGTCCCGGTGCGGGCGCTGCTCATCGGCAAGGTCGCCGCCGGCGGCATCCTGGCCCTCGCGCAGGTCGCGCTGATCTCGGCGGTGAGCGTGGCCGGCGCCCAGTTCACCGACGACGCCACCAGCCTGCTGCCGCTGATCGGCCCGGCGATGACCTGGTTCATCCCGTTCTTCGTGCTCGGCTTCGTCATGCTGGCCTCGCTGTGGGCGGCCGTGGGTGCCCTGGTCAACCGGCTCGAGGACGTCGGCAACGCGGGCATGCCGGTGCAGCTGGCGGTGATGCTGCCGTTCTTCGCGGTCATGTTCCTGCGGGACAACGCCGCGGTGATGCGGGTCCTGTCGTACGTCCCGCTGTCCGCCCCCACCGCGATGCCCGTGCGGGTGTTCACCGGCGACGCCGCCGCCTGGGAGCCGCTCGTGGCCCTGGTGCTGCTGGCCGCCGCGACCGCCGGCGCGCTGCTGGCCGGTGCGCGGCTCTACGAGGGCTCGCTGCTGCGCACCAACGGCCGCACCTCGTGGCGGGCCGCCTGGCGCGATCGCGAGCTGAGCCGGGTCTGAGCCCGTCGCGGCGCCGCCCGCGGTGCCGTAGCCTGTCGATCATGCCGGCCACGTTCCCGTCGCACGCCGCGGCCGTCCTGCCCCTCAAGGCATGGCGGCCGCGGGCCTTCGACGGGGTGGCGCTCGTCATCGGGGCGGCCGCGCCCGACCTGCCGTACGCGCTGGGCGGATGCCGCCCGCCGTACACCTACGGCCACTCGTGGTGGGGCGTCCTCGCCTCGGTGCCGGCCACGATGGCCGCGACCGCCCTCGTGCGCCGGGCCGCCCCGCAGGTCGCCGCGCACCTGCCGGGCGCCGCCGACTTCGGCGCGCTGGGCGGGGTGCGCCATCCGTGGTGGGTCACGGCGGGCTCGGCGCTGCTGGGCGCGGCCAGCCACGTCGCCTGGGACCACGTCACGCACGCGTCGGTCCCCGGCACCAGGGTCGGGCTGCCCGTCCTGTCCCGCGAGGTGCTGCCCGGCGTGCCGGCGTGGATGCCGCTGCACCTGGCCTCCAGCGCCGCCGGGGCGGCCGGCGCCCTCGCCCTCACCGCCCGGATGACCCGCCGCGGCAGCATCCGGGCGTGGCACGGCCCCGCGCCGGTGGTTCGCCGGCGGCCGGGGCTGTTCTGGGGTACCGCCGCCGTCACCGCCGCGGCGGGCACCGCGGCAGCCGCGATGGCGCCCGCCGACCGGGACCACATCGTGCCCTTCCTGCCGCCGCTGCCCCGCCCGGCCGTGCTGTCCGCCCGGCTGCTCGCGGTGACCGCGACGGCCCTGATGGCCGCGGCCGCCATGGTCCGCAGGAGGCAGGCATGAGCGCACTGCTCTTCACCGGTGGCCCGGTGTGGACCGGCACCGGCCCCCGCACCGACACGCTCGCCGTGCGCGACGGCCGCGTCGTGCCCCCTTCCACGTTGGAGGGCACGAGATACGAGGTGGTCGACCTGGCCGGGCGGATGCTCATGCCCGGCTTCCACGACGCCCACGTGCACCCGGTGAGCGGCGCCCTGGAGCGCCTGCGCTGCGACCTGTCGCACCTGCACGACCGCGGGTCCTACCTGGCCGCCGTGTCCGCCCACCCCGGTGACGGCTGGGTCACCGGCGGCGGCTGGTCGATGTCGGCGTTCCCCGGCGGCCTGCCCCGCCGCGAGGACCTCGACGCCGCCGCCCCGGGCCGCCCGGTCTTCCTGCCCAACCGCGACCACCACTCGGCGTGGGTCAGCTCGGCCGCCCTGGCCCTGGCGGGCATCGACGCGCACACCCCGGACCCGCCGAACGGCCGCATCGAGCGCGACGCCGATGGTGTGCCGACGGGTGTACTGCACGAGTCCGCCATGGACCTCGTCGCTCCCCTGCTGCCGGAGGACACCGACGAGGACTACGACAAGGCGCTGATGGAGGCGCAGCGGTACCTGTTCTCGCTGGGCATCACCGGCTGGCAGGACGCCATCGTCGGCGCCTACGCGGGCTCCCGCGACCAGCTCGGCACCTACCTGCGCGCCGACGCGGCGGGCCGCCTGCGGGCCCGCGTGGCCGGCGCCCTGTGGTGGGACCGCCACCGGGGCCCCGAGCAGCTCGACGACCTGCTGGCCCGCCGCGCCGCGGCCGCGTCCTCCCCCCGCTTCCGCGCCGGCATCGTGAAGATCATGCAGGACGGCGTGGCCGAGAACTTCACCGCCGCCATGCTGGATCCCTATGTCGGCAAGGACTTCTGCGGTACGTCCAACGTGGACCCCGCCCGCCTGCGCGACTACGTGTCCGCATTGGACCGTTCCGGCTTCTCGGTGCACTTCCACGCCATCGGCGACCGGGCCGTCCGCGAGTGCCTGGACGCCGTGGCCGCCGGCCCGCGGACCGGCCGCCACCACATCGCCCACCTGCACGTGGTCGACCCGTCGGACGTCCCGCGCTTCGCCGCCCTGAACGTCACCGCCAACATCCAGGCGCTGTGGGCCACCCACCACGAGCAGAACGACACCCTGTGCGTCCCGTTCTTCGGCCCCGAACGATCCGGCCACCAGTACCCCTTCGGCGCGATCGCCCGCGCGGGCGGCCGGCTGGCGGCGGGCAGCGACTGGCCGGTGAGCACCCCGGACCCGTGGCAGGCCATCCACGTGGCCGTGCACCGCACCGAGCCCCCGGACTCGGCCGAGTCCTCGTGGCCGGCCGCCCGGACCCCGATGCTGCCGGAGCAGGCCCTGACCCTGCGGCAGGCCCTGACGGCGTACACGGCCGGCTCGGCCTACGTGAGCCACCTCGACCACGAGATCGGCACCCTGGCCCCGGGCAAGGCGGCGGACCTGGTCGTCCTGGACCGCGACCCCTTCACCCCGGACATCCCGCTGCACGACGTCAAGGCCGACCTGGTCTTCATCGACGGCGCACTGGTCCACGAGCGTTGATGCGCTCCGTTACTGTGCGTGCGTGGCCCGATCCCGCCTGACCTACGCCGAGGCCGTCAAGCTCCTCAACGGCGGCCCGGACAAGCTCGACCTCCTGAACCGCCTGGCCGGCGGCGTCCTGCTGCTGGCCGCCCCCTTCGCCGCCGGCGTCGCGCTGTCGCTGGTCGACGCCAAGGGCGAGGCCAACGCCCTGCTGCGCGGCCTGCTGGACCGCGCACCCGGCCGGATCAGGGCCAGCCGCGGCAGGTCACACTACGAGCTGATCGAGGCCGCCCACACCGTCCTGGTCATCTCGTCGTACTTCGACGCCCTGACCGAGCTGGCGGCGCCCCTGGCCCAGTCCCTGGACCTCACCGACGACGAACGGCGCCGCATCGCCGACTACGGCCCGCTCAACCTCGGGGCCCCGCCGCTGCCGGGCGCGACCCGGGGCGCCGCCGAGACCCTTGCGGCCATGGACCCGGTCATGCGGGGCATCCACGCCTCCCTGATCGACTTCGCCGCCGGGCTGACGGTGGCCCGCCGCCAGATCCTGCCACCGGCCGACGCCGTGGTCCGGCGGGCGCTCGATCTGTACGCGGAGCGCTACGCCCGACTGGCCGCCGACGTCCCCGAGTTCCTGATCTGGGCCCAGCTCAACGAGCACGCCGCCACCCGGACCACCGTACGCGGCCAGACCGAGACCCTGACCCGCCTCGCCGACCTCCTGTCCACGGTCGTGCAGGCCGGCGACCCGGCCGCCGAGGCCGAGCAGCGCCTGGCCGCCCAGGCCCGCCGGGTCCTGGACCGGCCGCTGTGGCGCACGACCGAGGCCGGCGACCTGTCGTTCCCGACCGTCGCGCAGGGCTTCGTCAGCCCGCGCTTCCGCATCGTGCGCGCCGCCAACGCCGCACCGCTCGGCGACGAGTCCTGGTGGGAGGGCACGCCGGAGCGCAGCGACCTCTCCGAGTTCCTCGCCGCCTGCCTCAGCGACCCGATCTTCACCGAACGGCCGCTGGTCGTCCTCGGCCACCCGGGCGCCGGCAAGTCGCTGCTCACCGAGGTCCTCGCCGCGCGCCTGCCCACGGAGGCCTTCACCACGATCCGGGTGCCGCTGCGCAGCGTCGACCCCGACGCGCAGATCCACAAGCAGGTCGAGGCCACCGTCGAGCGGCTCGTCAAGGAGCCGATCTCCTGGGGCCAGCTGTGCCGCGCCTCGGACACCACCAAGGTCATCCTGCTCGACGGCTTCGACGAGCTGGTCCAGGCCACCGGCATCGCCCAGTCCCACTACATCGAGCGCATCGCGAGCTTCCAGCAGGACGAGTGGGTCAACGGCCGGCCCGTGGTCGTCATCGTCACCTCCCGCACCCTGGTCATGGACCGCACGGTCGTCCCGGACGGCACCGTCGTGATGAAGCTCGAACCCTTCGACGACGAGCAGATCGGCCGCTGGACGGCCGCCTGGAACGCCGCCAACGCCCACGACCCGAAGTTCCGCCCGCTGACCGCCGCCGAGCTGCTCCCCCACGAGGAGCTGGCCGGCCAGCCGTTGTTGCTGCTGATGCTGGCCGTGTACGCGGCCGAGAGCAGCGCCCGGCTCGACCGCGAGGACCTGGCCGCCCACGAGCTGTACCGGCGCCTCCTCGACACGTTCATCCGCCGCCAGGTCCGCGAGAAGGGCGCGGACGACCTCGCCGAGCCGAGGCTGGCCGAGCTGGAGGTCGAGGCCCGGCACAACCTGGCGGTGGCCGCCTTCGCCATGTTCAACCGCGGCCTGCAGCACGTGCGCGAGGACGACCTCGGCCGCGACCTGGACGCCCTGCGCCCGCTGGCCGACGCCCCGGAGCCCCGCCTCGGCGAGCCGCTGACCCGCGCCAAGAGCACCGTCGCCGCCTTCTTCTTCGTCCACGTCGCCCAGGCCGACGACGACGCCCGCTCCCCCGGCCGCCGCACGTACGAGTTCCTGCACGCCACCTTCGCCGAGTACCTCGTGGCCGAGCACACCGTCGAGCTCCTCGAAGAGATCGCCGAGGACCACCGCCGACCCCGCCGGCGCGCCTACGGCACCGGCGTCGACGACACCGCCCTGCGCAACCTGCTCTCCCACCAGCCCCTGACCAACGGCGAGCAGATCGTCCCTTTCCTGACCGCCCTGATCGACCGCATGCCCGTCGCGGCTCGCGAGAACCTGCAGGTGACGCTGCTCGACGTGTTCCGCACCGCCAGGAAGCGCGTCAACGACGGCGACTACCGCCCCACCCCTTTCGACGCGGTCAACCGGCTGGCCGCCTACACGGCGAACCTGGTCCTGCTGGCCGCGTTGTGTGACGAGGACGGCGTCTCGGTGGACGCCCTGTGCGGCGCGCCCGACGCCCCCTCCTTCGAGTCAACGGTGCGACTCTGGCGAAGCGGCCTCGACGCAGGAGCCCAGAACGGCCTGTTCGGCAACCTGCAGCGCCGGGAGGGCCGGATCGCCGCCGTGGAGGTCGGCGACACCTGGCTGCCCGAACGCGAGGCCAACCTCGCCGGCGACACCTTCACCGAGGCAGCCTTGAGCGCCGGCCGTCGCACCTGGGGGGCCCTCATTCCCGACGACGCGACCGCCCTCGACGGCCAGCGGCACGCCGAGCTCCTCGACCACTTCCTAGACCGCTGGCCAACGCCCGTGCCGGGCCGCATGATGCCCTACGACGAGCGCAACTACCGGCGCTGGGCAGATTCCGTCATGGAGACGGGGGCACGCCTGCATTGGGCGACCGCAAAACTGCTCGCCTTGTGTCTCGTCCGTGACGCAGACGAGCTGGAACCGGCATTGTTGGAGACGCTGGTCCAGATCCTCGTCAATACCAACGACATCCTCGCCGTCCAGCCACTTTCTGCGCTACTCGCTGTGCGAGCGCCCTGGCTGCTCGACCGGTTCCCAGCACTGGTCAAGAGCTTGCCGAAGGACTATCAGTTCTTCGTCTACAGTACCGCGTCGCTGGCCGACGCCAACGGCGATCTTGCGGCGTACGCGGACAGGCTACGAGCAGGTCTTTCCACAGAGGCACCGCTCGGCTTCGGCCCGCTTGTTACGCCCTCGATGCTCGCCCACATGCACGAGATGCCGTCACTGGTCCAGCAGGTCCTCGTGGGTCTCGCCGGGTTCGGCAGTCTTGCCTGGTCCCAGGTCCGTCCCACGACGATGCTGGCCGCGGCCCAAATCCTCGAAGATCGCGGGGAGTTCGAATCCTCGCTGGTGGCCGGATATGTCGCATCGCGCGCCCAGGAGATGTTCGAAGGGAAGGATGCCGTGGCGTTCGAGCGGTTGCGGGAGTTGGCCTGGTCATAGTGGGGTGCCGATGATCACCTGGCCCTCGGTCGAGACGGTGGCGGGGTAGACGGTCAGGGTGTAGGCGCCCGTGGTCGAGCGGCCCGTCGCCAGGTCGAAGGCGTGCTGGTGCAGCGGGCACACCACGCACGACAGGTCGGTCAGGCCGTCGGCGATGGGTCCGCCCGCGTGCGGGCAGACGGCGGAGACCGCGCGCACCGAGCCGTCGCGCAGGTGGAAGACCGCGACCGGATGCCCGTCGACAAGGTAGGCGCGGCCCTCGCCCATCGGGATGTCGGTGAGCGGGCCGAGGATGGTCTGCACGATCATGGCTGCCCCGGAAGGGAGGCGCGGAACTGGCCGGGGGTGGCGGCCTCGACGCGTTCCAGCCACGGGTCGCGGTACGCGGCGACCGAGGCCGCCATGGACGCGTCCAAGCGGGCGGCGATGTCCTCCGAGTCGTCGACCACGACCGCGCGGATGTGGTCGATGCCCAGGCGCGGCACCCACGCGTAGGTGCGCTCCAGCCAGTTCGCGGTCTCCCGGTAGTACTGCAGGAAGCGCCCCGTCAGCACGACGACCTCGTCCGAAGTGGACACCGTGGCGAGCAGGTCGCCCTTGCGCACGTGGGCGCCGGCCGCGCCGCCGACGTACAGTTCCCAGCGGCCGCCCTCGATGGCGACCACGCCGAGGTCCTTCACGTAGGCCTCGGCGCAGTTGCGGGGGCAGCCGGTCACGGCGAGCTTCATCTTGCCGGGGCCCTCGATGCCCTGGTAGCGCTCCTCCAGCGCGATGCCCAGGGCGGTCGAGTCGCCGAGGCCGAAGCGGCAGAAGTCGGCGCCGACGCAGGTCTTCACGGTGCGGAACGACTTGCCGTAGGCCCAGCCCGACGGCATGCCCAGGTCGGCCCACATCGCGGGGAGGTCCTCCTTGCGCACGCCGAGCAGGTCGATGCGCTGGCCGCCGGTCAGCTTCACCATCGGCACCTCGTACTTGTCGGCCACGTCGGCGATGCGCCGCAGCTGGGCCGGGGTGGTGACGCCGCCCTTCAGCTGCGGTACCACCGAGAAGGTTCCGTCCTTCTGGATGTTGGCGTGGACGCGGTCGTTGATGAAGCGGGCGTCGCGTTCGTCAACGTACTCGCCGCCCCACATCATCCGCAGCAGCGACGCCAGGCCCATCTTGCTCCTCGCGTCCTCGCGGCCGGCGGGGGCCAGCGCGGCGAAGACGGCCGAGACGGACCGCAGTCCGAGGCGCCGGACCGCCTCCATGAGCTGCTGCTTGGTCATCGGTACGCCGGGCACGTACCAGTCCGCCGCGGGGTCCTCGTCGGCCTTGCCGCCGGCGGCCCGCTCGACGATCCGGGTCACCAGGGGCTTGCACGAGCCGCAGCCCTTGCCCGCCCGGGTGGCCTCCATCGCGGCGCCCACGGTCCGGCATCCACTGTGGACGGCCTCGGTCAGGGCGGCCTTGGTCACGCCGTTGCAGTTGCACACCTGGAGGTCGCCGGGGAGCGCCGCGGGGTCGTCCTCGTCCCCCGGCGCGTCGAAGAGGAGGGCGGCCCGGTCGTCGGGCAGTGCGACGCCCTCGTGGTACAGGCGCGTGAGCAGCGCGGCCCGGCGCACGTCGCCGACGAGGGTGGCGCCGGCCAGGCGGCCGTCGCGGACCACGGCGCTGCGGTAGACCCCGCGGGCCGGCTCGGCGAAGACGACGGTCTCGTCGCCGTCGCGCTCGGCCTCGCGCAGGCCCATCGAGGCGACGTCGACGCCGGCCACCTTGAGCCGGGTGGCGGTGCGGGTGCCGTGGTAGGCCGCGGCCGGGTCGGCCCCGGTGACGTGGCCGGCGAGGACCTTGGCCTGCTCCCACAGCGGGGCGACCAGGCCGTAGGTCTCGCCGCGGTGCTGGAGGCGAGGATCAGCCGCGGAAGTACACCGGCTGGGTGACCGCGCCGCCGGGCACCACGTAGGCGAGCGCGGGGTCCAGCGGCACCGGCCGGTCGAGGCCCTTGCCCTCGAAGCTGAAGACGCCTTGCAGGAAACGGGGGGTGCTGCGCACGGCGGGTTCCCTTCGTCAGGTGACCCCTGCCATGCTGGCGACGCGGTGTTGCCCCGCGGTCGCCCGCTTGTTACCGCCCGCTGCCCCAGCGGCTCACAACGGCAGTTCGACGCCGGACAGGTCGGCGCAGGCGCGCAGCAGCCCGTCCTGGTAGGCGCGGTCGTTGACCGCGGGGTTGGGCCGCAGCTGCTGGCGCCACTTGAAGTACCGGCCGGTGACGAGCGCGTCGCCGGCGCCGGTGGCCAGCCACACCTGCGTGGCGGCGCCGATCGGCAGCTCGTCGGTCGCGTTGGCCCCGCCGAGCTTCGTCTTGATCCAGCCGGGGTCGACGGCGTTGCTGTACACCTCCGGCCACAGCCGCGCCACGGCGAAGGCGAGCGCCACGTCGTGCAGCTTCGAGTCGCTGTACGCCTGCATCCCGTGCCAGGGCTTGCGCTCGTACTGCAGGTCCGCGAGGTCGGCCACCCCGACCGACTCCAGCCCCGAGGTGAGGTAGACCAGGCGCTGCGGCCGCGGCATGAGCGCGGTCAGCACGTAGGGGGCGAGCACGTTGACCTGGAAGGTCCGCTCGATCCCGTCGCCGGTCATCGCCCGCTCGTCCTGCCCGCCGATCCCGGCGTTGTGCACGACCACGTCGAACTTCCCGGCCGCCGCGGCGAGCGCCTTGGTCTGCTCCAGCGACGCGAGGTCGCCGACCAGGACCTCCTCGCCGCCGAGCCCCGCGGCGCGCTCGGCGCTGCGCGCGTGGAAGGCCACCTCGTGCCCCTGGGCCTGCAGCGTCCGCGCCGTCTCCAGACCGATCCCGTCGGTTGAGCCGGTGACCAGAATTCTCGCCATAATCCCGACATGGTAGCGGCCCGCTAAGCTGATCGTTCGTGAGCGTGCGTTCGTTCGTGGAGGCGGCGGGGCGGGACATCGACGCCCTGCACGGGATGGTCCTGCTGCGCGGCGGCGAGACCGTCGCCGAGGGATACTGGCGGCCGTACCGCAAGGACGCGCCGCACCAGTTGTTCTCGCTCAGCAAGAGCTTCACCAGCACAGCGGTCGGGTTCGCGGTGGCGGAGGGGCTGGTCGGGCTGGACGACCCGGTCGCCGGGTACTTCGGCGGCCACGGCGACCCGCGGCTGCTCGTGCGGCACCTGCTCACGATGACCACCGGGCACGTCGAGGACACGATGTCGCCCATGAGCCGCGGCGAGGACTGGGCCGCCGGGTTCCTGGACCTGCCGGTCGAACGCGAGCCGGGCACGCATTTCGTGTACAACACCGGCGCCACCTACATGGCCGCGGCGATCGTGCAGCGGGTCACCGGCCGGCGGCTGGTCGACTACCTGCGCCCGCGGCTGTTCGACCCGCTCGGCTTCGGCGAGGTGACGTGGGAGCAGTGCCCGGCCGGCCTCGACGTGGGCGGGTTCGGGATGAGCGCGCGGACCACGGAGATCGCGAGGTTCGGCCAGCTGTACCTCCGCGACGAGCGCGGCATCCTGCCCGACGGCTGGGCCGAGCAGGCGACCCGGGCCCAGGTCGACAACCGCGCGGCCGCACAGAATCCGGACTGGCAGGAGGGCTACGGCTTCCAGTTCTGGCGCGGCCGCCACGGCACGTTCCGCGGCGACGGGGCGTTCGGGCAGTTCTGCGTCGTCATGCCGGAGCAGGACACGGTGCTCGCGCTGACCTCCGGCACCGCCGACCTGGCGGCCGTGCTCGACCTGGTGTGGGAGCACCTGCTGGGCGAGCTCGAGCCGGTGGACCTGCCGGACCTGGCGATGCCCGGGGTGCAGGGCGAGCCGGCCCGGGAGGAGCTGGGCACCTTCGTGGTCGCGCGGCCGCGCCGCTCGCGGCCCGGGGACTGGCGGCCCAGCTACGAGCAGCCGCCGACGATCCGGTCGATCACGTTTGGACCCGAACGGGTGAGCATCGTGGACGAGACCGGGACACACGAGCACGTGTGCCGGCCGGGCGAGTGGCACGGCGACGGGTGGCGGGCCAGCACCGGGGCGTGGACCGGGCCCGGCGAGTACACCTTCAAGGTCGCCCACACCGACGGGCCGTTCGTGCGCACGTACCGCTGCCACTTCGACGGCGACGCGGTCACCGTCACGCCGGGCGACAACGTGTCGTTCGGCCCGACCGGCTACCCTCCGGTGCACGCCACCCGGGACTAGGGTCCGGGAAAGGGTGCATCGACGGTTGTCACGGGCCTGGTTCGTTTGGAGACTGACGGTCGGAGCCGCCGCCAGTCTAACCCGCCAAACGGTCACCCGAAAGATCTCTGCATTGATCATATTAAATCTGAGTTTTTGCCCGATTTCTCGCCTACGCACGATACGCATTGAATGGTGCCACTGAATTTCGCGAGCGGTTGACAGTCCTTTGCCGTGCGAGTAATGCTTTTGGCGGCCATTGAACCCACTCGTTGGAAAATGGTCTCTTCCCGCATTCGCAGACACAGGAGGTGAACAATGTCGAAGGCCGTTGTCTCGGGTCGCGTCGTGTCGGGCCGCGTCGTGTCGGGTCGTGTCGTGTCGGGTCGCAGCGTCGTCTCCGGCTGAACCAGCGAACCCGCACCGTGCGGCGCACGGTGCGGAACTGGCGGGCGGCCGGCGATCAGCGCCGGCCGCCCGCGCACCATTTCGCAGCCCCGAATCCCGTGGAGGCCGTCATGTTTCCGACACCGATCGCCGAGACCTTCCCGGCGACCGTCGGTCAGCTTTCCGTCTGGCGCGACATCGAGAAGATGCCGCCCGAGCGGCGCTGGGAGGCCAACCTCGTTTTCGTCTGGGACCTGCCCGCCGGGCAGTGGCCGGAAAACGACATCTGGGAAGCGATCGGCGGGCTGGGAATGCGACACGGATCGCTGCGGACCAGCTACGTGATCGGCGATGACGGGATGCCCCGCCAGCGCCTCGCCGCCGACACCGCGGCCGAGGTCCGCGACCGGGTCCGGCAGGGCACCGCCGACTGCGCCGAGCGGGCCGCGATGGAGGCCGCCGAGCTGCAGCGCGAGATCGACGCCACGGCCGAACTGCCGTGGCGGGCGTGGATCCTCACCGAGGACGGCGCCCCGCGGCAGGTGCTCCTCGTGGTGAACCACATGGCCGCCGACGGCGCCGCGATGCTGCTCATGCGGGAGGACTTCGAGCGGCTGCTGCGCGGCGAGACGCTGCCGCCCGCGCGGGGGCCCCTCGAGATGGCCCTCGACCAGGAGGGCGCCGGATCCGGGCGGCTACGGGCGGCGGAGAAGCACTGGCGGCGCACGCTCGCCGCGGCCCCGCGCCTGGCCCCGGACGCGCCGCAGGGGCCGCCGCTGGGCGCGACGCTGCACACCGGCATCCCGATGCCGCAGGCCAACGAGGGCGCCGCGCGGCACGAGGTGACCCTCGCGAGCCTCATCCTCGGCGTCTACTACACGGCCCTGTGCGAGGTGACCGGCGCGCCCGTGCACCTGTTCTACCCGATGTCGGCCAACCGCTTCGACGACGACCACGCGGCCGTCGTCACCAGCCTCAACCAGTGGGCGCCGCTGCTGCTGGAGCTCGACGAGCCGTTCCCGCAGCGGCTGGGGCGGGTGCACTGGCGCAGCTTCGCCGCCCTCAAGCACGGCGTGTGCTCGCCGGACGCGATCCTGGCCATCCGCGAGGCCCACGAGCGCGACGGCGGCGACCCGGGCTACTACTACAACCCGATCCTGGCCCCGGCCGGCTTCCCGTCCGGCGACGAGCTCACCGACCCGAGCCTCGAGCGGTACCCGCCGGCCCGCGTGACCGGCCCCGGCTTCTACGTCATCGCCCGCGGGCTGACCAGCCTCGACCTCATCGTGCGGGTGCACCGGCCGGGCTGGACCAGCGAGGCCCTGGACCGCCTGCTCACCAGGATGCAGCAGCTGCTGGCGGAGACGCTGGGCGGCCGCGCGCTGTAGTCAGTCCCACTCGACCAGCAGGCGCTCGCGGACGGTGCGGTAGCCGATGGCGCGGTTGACCGCCAGCATCGGCAGGTTCTCCTGGTTCACCGTGACGGTGACCTGCCGTACCGCCGGGAACTGCTCACGCAGCCAGAGCGCCTGGGCGGCCTTGACGCGCCGGGCCAGGCCGCGGCCGCGGTGCTCCGGCAGGACCGCGGTGTCGTGCTGCTCGGCCTCCTCGGCGCCGCCGGGCACCACGGCCACCGTCGCCGCGACGAGCCGCCCGCCGTGGACGGCCGCGGTGACCAGCAGGGCGCCGGCATGCCCGGCCTCCCACGCGCGCACCTCGGCCGCGCCCCAGTCCCGGGCCGGCATCTGCAGATGGGCGCCGGGCGCGTCGAGCAGGCGGTCCAGCACCGCGCCGAGGTCGCCGGCATACCGGTCCGGCGCGCGGTCGCGCCAGCGGACGATGTCGTAGCCGGGCGCCGGTCCGGTGGCGATCGCGGCGCACGCGGCCAGGGTGGCCGGGTCGTCGAGGCGCTGGGCCAGCAGCGCCAGGCGCAGCAGCACCCGGGCGCCGGGCGGGAGCGGCTCGTCGCCCCACACGACCGCGCGGGTCATCGGCTGTAGCGGTGCTTCACGCCGGCCGGGAAGTAGTCCGGGTCGCCGGGGTCGCGCAGCCGCACGAGCGGCTCCTGGTAGGCGGCCGGGACGTAGTTGGCGTACTCGCTGTTGAGCCGCAGCAGGGTGGCGCGGACGGCGGCGGCGAGCGTGCCCGGGTCGGGGGCCGGGCGGCCGGGGGCCCGCTCGACGGTGACCGCGAAGCGCCGCTCCTCGTCGGCCTCGGTGCGGACCTCCATCACGAACCGGCCGGTGATGTCGTCGGCCAGGCCGGGCTCGTCGAGGGCGGCGGCGACGTGCTCCGGGTAGATGTTGGCGCCGAAGTACGACACCGTGAACAGCGACCGCCCGAACACGTAGACGAACGGGCGCCCGTCGCCCTCGCCGGGGTCGAAACCGTGGCGGCGGCAGAAGGCGACCAGGTCGGCGTGCGCGACGATCCCGCCCTCGTCGGCGATGTGGTAGCGGATCAGGGGCACCCCGCCGTCCCCGGTGAACAGCAGCGTCCCGTCGACGGTCTCGAAGAACCGGGTCATGGGGTCGTACTGCACCAGCGTCGGCAGCCGCGCGTCGCCGAACAGCTCGCGGGCCGCGGCCGGGTGCGCCGCCAGGAACCGGCGGATCCGCACGCTCAGCGGCGTCTCGTTGCCCAGCACGCCGGCGTCCGCGGTGCCGTACAGCGACACCGAGCCGCGGTCCGGGTCGCCGAGCCCGGCCCGCTGCCCCATGAGGTCGCGCCACTGCTCGCTGAAGACCTCGCCGGCCAGCAGGAGCCGGATGCCGTACGCCGCCCAGTCCACCCCGCGGCGGACCCCCTCGTCGACCACGTTCTTCACGAACGGCGGATACCCGGCGAGCACGGTCTGCTCGAAGCCGGGCGCGAGCTCGCCGGCGACGCGGAGGATCTCCTCCACGCTGTTGCCCGGCGTGGCGACCGTGACCGGGTAGCCCTTGGCGGCCAGGTGCCGGCAGGCGGCCGCGGTGTACATGCCGCCGACCCAGCTGCCGAGGGCGAAGCAGACCACGACGAGGGTGCTGCGCCGTTGCCCGTCGAAGCTGTGCACGAGCGCGTCCTCGAAGCGCCGGGCCACCGCCAGCTCGTCGGCCACCGCCCGCGGCCAGATGGTCGGGCGCCCCGACGAGCCCGAGGAGACCGCGACGGTGTCGTTGGCGTCGAGGCGCCCGCCCCGGCAGCGCTGCTCGAGCGGGTAGCGCCGCAGGTACGACTCCTTGGTGACCAGCGGCAGCCGGGCGAACGCCGCCGGCCCGTCGACGGCCGCCGGGTCGACGCCGTGCTCGGCCAGGAACGCCCGGTACGCCGGCACCGACCCGGCCACCTCGCGGAACAGCTCCAGCGCCCGCGCGGCCGGGTCGCCGCCGATCGGGCCGGCCGGGGCGGCGTAGAACTCGGCCAGCCGCCGCAGGGTGTGCTCCGCGCGCGCATGCATGCCCGGACCGTACCGCACCGGCCGGGGCCCAACCGTCCAGGCGCAGCTCGACCGGGAGGCGGCGCAGCCAGTGGTCGAGGCCGAGGATCAGCTCGACGGCCCGCGTCCAGGCCGGGCGGGGCGATCGGATATGCCCGGCCGCGGCCGATGGGCGCATGCGTGGATTTCGCACGAACGTGGCCTGAAACCGGAATTTCCGGCACATCGGGCGGCCGAGGTCCGTAGCGTCGGCCTTGACAGCCACGGCGACGGACGGGAGACGAGCGGTGAAGCTCAAACACGGGGCGGCACTGCTGCTCCTCGGGACCTTCGCGATGACCGGCTACGCGGCCAATGCCGGCCCGGCGCCCCGCTGGCACGGGGTGGCCGACGTCCGGCCGGCCGCCGGGACCGCCGCGCCGGCCGTCTCCGCGAGCCCCGCGGCCACGGACGAGGACCTGCGCGCCGCGCTGCTCGGCGACGCCGACGTGCCGAGCGGGATGACCCCGGTGGCGATGGCGTCCACCCGCACCGGCAAGGTGAGCATCGGGGGCGGCAGCTTCCCGGGGTGCCCGGCGCTGGAGCCGATGACGACCGACGAGACGACGTCGGCCGCGGTCACCTACGCGGCCGGGGCGGTCGGGCCGTACCTGACGCACGCGATCGTGCGCTTCCCCGCGGGCGGGGCGCAGGACGCCATGGCGCGGCTGCGCAGCACCACGGCGTCGTGCAGGTCCTTCGAGCAGCAACTGGCCGGCATCACGGTCAGGTTCACCGTGGCGGCGGCGGACCCGCCGGCCGGGCTCGGCGACGACGCCGCCGGGCTGCGGATGACCGGCACGACCGACATCGGCATCAGCGTGGGCGCCGACATCATCGCCGTGCGCCGCCACGACTACGTCATCTGGCTCAACGACACCGCCATCGGCACCAGCCCGGCTGGCCTGGCCGCGAGCGCCGCGCCGGCCGCGGCGGCCCGCTGCGGGCAGCGGCTCAAGGACTGCTGAGCCGGCGGCGGGCGCGGTACGAGCGGGCCTTGGCCTTGTTGCCGCACTCCTCCATGCCGCACCAGGCGCGGTTGCCGGCCCGGGAGCGGTCGACGAACAGCCGGGTGCACGCCTCCTCCGCG
Source organism: Dactylosporangium salmoneum (assembly GCF_039532525.1). Taxonomy (NCBI): domain Bacteria; kingdom Bacillati; phylum Actinomycetota; class Actinomycetes; order Micromonosporales; family Micromonosporaceae; genus Dactylosporangium; species Dactylosporangium salmoneum. Next base: position 75,190 of record NZ_BAAARV010000018.1, on the reverse strand, counting down.
CACTCGCGCACCGGCGGCGCCGCCTCGAGCAGGCCGATCGCC
>NZ_BAAARV010000018.1:0-75125 GCF_039532525.1 Dactylosporangium salmoneum | reverse complement strand
GCGCGGCGGCGCACCCCGTCCGCGGTCAGCGCCGGGCGCGGTCCCGGCCGGGCGGCGGCCCGGTTGACCAGCCGCACGTCGGCGGCGCGGGGGCCGGGCGAGGCCGGGTGCAGCAGCCGGTACACCGCCTCGCGCAGCGCCCGCAGCTCGTCCAGCTCGGCCGGGCCGACCCGCGGCGGGGCGGACAGCAACCCGGCCGCCACCGCCCAGCGGGCCGCGTCGTCCGGTGTGGACAGCAGCTCCTCAGGCTCGGCGCTGCGCCGCCACTTCAGCGTCCCGGCGAAGTCCAGGGCGAGGTCCCCGCTGACGAACACGAACGTCACGTCACCACCTTGACAGGTGACGCGACCCCGGCGCAAGCTGCCCGCGTCACCGCTCGAACCGGTGACGGGAGCGGAGGCGCGACACATGATCACCGTCGAGGAGTACCTGGACGCGACCGGGCGGGCCCTGACCGGGATGGCCGGCATCGTCGCCGGGCTCGGCGACGAGCTGGCCAACACCCGGCCGCCCGTGCAGGGGGCCTCGTCGCCGTACGCGCTGCTGACGCACTGCCTGGGCGTGGCCGGGTACTGGGCCGGGGCGCTGGTGGCCGGGCGGGCCGTCGAGCGGGACCGCGACGCCGAGTTCACCAGTGCCGGGCCGGTGGCGCCGCTGCTCGAACGGGTCGACGCGGCCCGCCGGCAGCTGGCCGAGGACGCCCGCGGGGCCGACTTCGCCGGGCCGCTGCGGGCCGCACCGGACCCGGGCTTCCTCGGGCCGGCCGGCATCGCCACCCAGGGCGCGGCGCTGCTGCACGTCTACGAGGAGCTGACCCAGCACCACGGGCAGATGGAGATCCTGCGCGACCTGCTGCGGCCGCAGCGGCCCGTGGACACCGCGCGGCTGCGCTCGGGCACCGGCGTCAAGTGGGGCTCCCTCGGCCCGGACACGCTCGGCGCCTGGGTCGCCGACATGGACCTCGGGGTCGCCCCGCCGATCCGCCGGGCGCTGCTGGACGCCGTGGACCGGGAGGACTTCGGGTACCCGCACTGGCCGGCCGGCGACCCGGTCCCGGCCGCGTTCGAGGCCTGGATGGCCCGCCGGCACGGCTGGACCCCGGCCGGCGACCGGACCCGGGTCTTCACCGACGTGCTGCAGATCCTGCAGGTGACGCTCGAGCACGCGACCCGCCCGGGCGACGGGGTGGCGATCCACGTGCCGGCCTATCCCCCGTTCCTGGAGAGCATCCGGCGGGCCGGGCGGCGCATCGTCGCGCTGGCCCCGGACCGGGTGCCGGACACGGTCGACGCCCGGCTGCTCGTCCTGGTCAACCCGCACAACCCGACCGGCCGCGTGTTCCGCCGGGGCGAGCTGGAAGGGCTGCTGGCCCTCGCCGAGCGGCACGACCTGACGGTGCTCGCCGACGAGATCCACGCCGACCTCGTGTACGCGCCGCACGCCCACCTGCCGTTCGCCGCGCTCGGGCCGGAGGCGGCCCGCCGTACCGTCACGGCCACCTCGGCCACGAAGGCCTTCAACCTCGCCGGGCTGCGCTGCGCGGTCGCCCACGTCGGCCCCGCCGCGTTGCGCGCCAGCCTGGACGCGTTGCCCATCGACTACTTCGGCACCCCGAGCACGCTGTCGCGCCTCGCCACGGTGGCAGCCTGGCGGGACGGTGCGGCATGGCTGGAGCGGCTGCGGGCCACGCTCGCCGCGAACCGGGCGGCGGTGGCGGGCTGGGCGGCCGGGCTCGGCCTCGCGCACACCCCGCCGGAGGGCACCTACCTGGCCTGGCTCGGCGGCGTGCCCGGCCCCCTGCCGGCGCAGCGGCTGGAGCGCACCGCGCGGGTCCGGCTCAGCGAGGGGGCGGACTTCTCCCGCGGTACCGGCGTGGACACCGAAGGCTTCGTCCGGCTGAACTTCGCCACCGGCCCCGCCGTCCTGGCCGAGATCCTCGAGCGCCTGACGCCCGCGCTCGCCCGCTGAGGGACGGGGCGCCCGGGACCGGTGCCGTGGCCCGGGCGCGCCCTCACGTGACACTGTACGGTTCAGCCCGCTCCGAGGACACGACTCATCCAGATCGATTCCTCCGCGTCGAACCCGTGCCGCGCGTAGAAGGCCCGGACCCGGGCGTTGTGGGCCTCGGTCTCCAGGAACATCGCCGACGCCCCCGCCTCGGCCGCGGCCGCCACGACCCGGTCCAGCAGGGCGGCGCCCAGGCCCCGGCCCCGCTCGCGCACGTAAATCTCGTCGAGCAGCGCCTCCCGCCCGCCGGACTCGAGGCTCCACCCCCAGGTGAGCACGGCGTAGCCCGACGGCCGCGGCGCGCCGATCAGCCACACCTGGCCGTGCTCGTCGGAGGCCAGCAGCGGCCCGAGCGCCCGGGTCACCCGCGCCTCGTCGAACTCGTGCCGGTCGGCCGCGCAGAACTCCTCGACCAGCGGGAGCACGGCGGGCAGATCGGCCGGCTGGGCGCGGTACACCTGGGGCTCGGTCACGGCGACCGAATCTACCCGTGCGACACTGGGGCACGTGCCCGCGCCGCTCGTCGCCGTCGCGCTGGTCGCGCTCGGCTACGCCGCCCTGATCTGCGCGCACGCGCACGTCATCCGCCGCCACCGGGTGCGCGGCGCCTACGAGCCGCGGGCCGCGCTGTGGCTGGCCAGGCGATTCGGCCCGCTGCCGGAGCCGGCCGACGCCGGGGAGCGGCTGGCGCGCAGCGAGCGGCGGGCCACGCGGCGGCTCCTGCGCGGCGACGCCGACCCGGCGCAGTACCGGGCGGCGATGGCCCGGCTGGCCGCCCTGGAGTCCCAGGAGCGGCCGCTACGCGCCGCCCGCCGCTGAGCCGAGGGTCCGCTCGACCCAGGCGCGCAGCACGTTGGCGGGTGCCCCGCCCGCCTGCCGCGCCACCACCTTGCCGTCCCGCAGCATCATGAGCGTCGGCACGGCACGGACGCCGAAGCGCGCCTGGAGCCGCGGCGCCTCGTCCACGTTGACCTTGACCAGCTTGATCGACCCGACGAGCTCGCCCGCCACCCGCTCCAGGGCCGGCCCGACCGCCCGGCACGGCGCGCACCACGGCGCCCAGAGGTCGACCAGCACCGGCGTCGCCGAGCGCTCGGCCACGTGCCGGAACGTGCGGTCGTCGGCGTCGACGATCCACGCCACCGCCTCCTTGCACCGCCCGCACACGGGCCGGCCGGTCGCCGCGGCCGGCACCCGGTTGCGCTGCCCGCACTGCGCGCAGGCCACGATCCGCGAAGTCATGCCCGCTACGACGCCGGGCCGTCCCGGCGCATTCCCGACCGGCTCACGGTGCCGAGGCCTGGTGCAGGCGGCCCGGGTCGACGCCGAGCGCGACCGAGCGGCGGGCGATGGCGGCGCTCAGCGCGCTCGCGATCCCCGGCGGCTGGCCGAGCGACCGCAGCCGGATCAGCTCGCGCAGCGCCGGGATCGTGGTGAAGCGCTCCAGCGCGTACACGCAGGCGTGCGCGACGGCCTGGCTGCGCGGCCCGTGGCCGGGGACCTTCTCGCAGGCGTACTGCGCCAGCCGCCCCACCGCCGGCACGTCGTCCGGGTGCGGCACCGTCACGGCGAGCAGGTACAGCAGCCCGCGCAGCGCCCGGGCGTTGTGCGGGTCGGGCACCTGGTTCGGGTCCCGCCCGCCGTCGCGGCGCAGCTCGATCGTCCGCGGCGCCGGCACGAGCCCCAGCCACCGCCGGATCAGCGCCCGGCACTCCTCGCCGCCGAGCTCGGCGACGAGGTCCGCCCCGCGCCGGGCCCACCGCGGCGCGGGCCGCGCACCGGACGCCGTGAGGGCGTGTGCGAGCAGCTCGCCCGACGGTGCCTGCGCGGCCGCCGCCTCCGCCCACGGCTCGCCGACGTTGAGCGACCCGGCCTCCCGCTCCAGCCAGGGCCGGATGGGTGCCCACCGCGCGGGCGGGTGGTGCTTGGCGTGCTCGATGGCGGTGCGCCGCATGACGGCGACGAGCGCGGCGGGCGCTCCCCCGGCCTCCCGCTCGGCCACGTCGGCCAGCACGGCCAGCACGCGGGGCGGGCACGTCTCGCTCGCGGCGGCGACGCCGATGAGGTGCCGCCCCGCCCGCCACGACAGCGCGCCGGCCGGGATGTCGTCGGCCACCTCGACGAGCAGCGGACCGTCCGCGCCGCGCTCGATGAGGCGCAGGATGAGCGCGTGGCGGCGCGCCCCGGGCAGGGCCCGCACGTCGTCATCCACCAGCCCGAGCCGCACCATCTCGTCGGCGAGGGCGTCGTCGTCCGCGGCCGCGATCAGCTCCCGGACGCGTTCGAGACGCTCCCCTGACACACCCCGCGACAGCACCGGCTGGTCGAGCATGGCGGACAGCATAGACCGCCCCGCCGTGTCGTCACGACCCGAACAACCGGCCGCGGACGACCCGCCCGGCCGCGCGCGGCCACCGGCGGCGGGCCGTTGACACGCACGGGGAAGATTCGCACATACGATCGAAAATTTCCGGTATCGTACCCGCATGACCAGTCCGCGGCAGCAGAGCATTCTGGCGGTGATCCGCGAGTCGATCGAGCAGCGCGGGTATCCGCCGACCGTGCGCGAGATCGGCGCGGCCGTCGGCCTCGGCTCGCCCTCGTCGGTGGCGCACCACCTCAAGGCGATGGAGAGGGCCGGGCTGCTGCGCCGCGACGCGCACGGGCCGCGGGCCGTCGACATCCGCGGGCCCTATGACGGGCTCGCCGCCGGGGCCGACCCTGGGGTGCCGGTGCCGCTGGTCGGCACGATCGCCGCCGGTGGGCCGATCCTCGCCGAGCAGACGGCCGACGACGAGCTGACGCTGCCGAGCACCCTCGTGGGGCACGGCACGCTCTTCGCGCTGCACGTCAAGGGCGACTCGATGGTCGAGGCGGCGATCTGCGACGGCGACATCGTCGTGGTGCGCCAGCAGGAGGTCGCCGAGAACGGGGACATCGTGGCCGCGCTGCTGGACGGCGAGGCGACGGTGAAGGCGTACCGGCAGCGCGACGGGCACGTGGAGCTGGTCCCGCGCAACCCGCAGTACCAGGTGATTCCCGGCGACGGCGCCACGATCCTCGGCAAGGTGGTGTGCGTGCTGCGCCGGATGTAAACCGGGCGGCGGCCGCGCGCGTCTGTGGTGCACACCCGAACGGAAGGGAGCACCACGATGCGCCGAATCCTGCTCGCCGCGGCCGCCTGTGCCGCGCTGCTGGCTGTTCTGCCCGCGACCGCGAACGCCGCCGACCTGCCCGCCCCGACCAGCACCGCGCCCACCGCCGGCACCGCGTCCGGCGCCGGGCGGCCGGTCCTGACCGGGGTGCGCACCGGGCGCCACGACGGATACGACCGGGCCGTCTTCGACTTCACCGGGGGCACGCCCGCCTACCGGGTCGAGTACGGCACCCTGATCGAACAGGGCCGCGGCGGCGCCGTCCCGGTCGCCGGGGCCTCCACCCTGCTCGTCACGTTCGCCGGCCTCGACACCCCGGCCGTGGACCTCACCCGCGTCTACGACCCGCAGCTGCCGGGGCTGCGCCAGATCCGCTCCGGCGGGTACTTCGAGGGCCGCGCCTCGTTCGGCCTGGGCCTCGACGCCCACGGCGGCTTCCGGGTGCTCGTCCTGCACGACCCGGACCGCATCGCCGTGGACGTCGCCCAGCAGTCCGCCCCCGGGTGCGGCTGAGCGCGCAGGGGCCGGTCGCTTCCGGGTCCGCCCCCGGAAGCGACCGGCCCCGGGCGTCTCAGGTGCCGGAGGTGAAGAAGCCGGACACCTCCGAGGCGGACAGCGCCCGGCTGTAGAGCCGGACGCTGTCGAGGGCGCCGGTGAGGTACGGATCGGCGTACTGCGAGCGCCCGAGCCAGTTCTGCGTGGTGTTGCCGAGGCTGCCCGGCCCCAGCGTCAGCGCGCTGTTGCGGGCCACCTCGGCCCCGTTGACGTACAGGATGCCCAGGTTCCCGCTGCGGGTGACCGCCACGTGCGTCCACGCCCCGGCCGGCAGGGCGGCCGGCGCGTCGATGCGCTGCTCGCCGCCCGAGCCGCCGGTGGTGATGGCGAAGCGGGCGGTGCCGCCGCTGGAGCGCGGGGTGAGGAACATGTTGACGCCGGTGCCGGTGCCGAAGTCGAACACCCGCGCCCACGTGACGAGGGAGTCGATGCGCACCCACAGGGCGATGGAGAAGGCGCTCGCCCCGTTGAGGATGCCGGCCGGCAGGGAGACGTAGCCGTTGCTGCCGTTGAGGCTGACCGCGCTGCCGGAGCGCCCGGTGGTGTACCCGGCGTTGACGAGCGTGGCGGTCTTGCCGTTGCCGGTGGCGTCGGTCGCGGCGCCGTCGAACGGGTAGTAGGCGACGAACGCCGGTAGCGGCTGCGTGGCGGTGACGGACCAGTAGACGGAGTACCGCTGGCCGTGCACCTTGTAGAACGGCTGGAGGGTCACGCCGCTGGCGGTGTACTGCAGCGGCGTGGCCGTGGCCGTGAGCGTGGCCGGGTCGAGCACCGGCAGCGCGGTGAGGTTGTTCGTCCCGAACAGCCCACCGAGGACGATCGGGCCGACCTTGACCGCCTGCACGGTGCTGTTGTCGTTGGCGGGCTCGCGGGTCAGGGCCATCGGCAGGGTCAGCTCGACGGTGTCGCCGGAGGCCCAGGTCCGCGCGATCGTGGCGTAGGTGCCGGGCTGCGGCGCGGCCTGGGCGGTCCCGTTGACCTTCAGCTGGGCGCCGGTGGCCCAGGCCGGCACGCGCACCTTCACCGTGAACGTCCCGGCGCCGGTGACGGTCAGCTTCGTCGCGCCGGCGTCGGGGAACGTGGTGTCCTGCCGGATCGTGACGCCCCGCGCGGACCAGGTGAGCACGGACGGGATGAACAGGTTGACGTACAGCGTCGAGCCGCCGTCGTGGAAGTAGATCGTGTCGCCGTACTTGGTGTTGCTCTCCATCCCGGTGCCGTGGCAGCACACGAAGCTGTTGTAGTCGTTGCTGTACGTCTTGATCCCGCCCGCCCGCAGCGGCACGTAGTAGCACTGGAACCCGTGGGTGGAGCTCGGGTCCTGGGAGGCGAGCGTGTGGTTGTACAGCGCCTTCTCGTAGAAGTCCATGTAGTCGGCGCGGGCCGGGTTGGTCAGGAACAGCTGCCGGGTCAGCTTGAGCATGTTGTACGTGTTGCAGCACTCGGCGGTGGTGTCCGACAGCTCCGAGGCGATGCGGTCCGGGGCCTTGAAGTACTCGCCGTTGGAGTTGCCGCCGATCGCGTACGTGTGGTGGCCGGTGACGATGTCCCAGAAGTTCACGGCGATGTCGCGGTAGCGGGTCGTGCCGGTCGCGTGGTACTCCCGGAGCGCGCCGATGATCTTCGGGATCTGCGTGTTGGCGTGGTAGTTGTTCAGGCTGTCCACTCCTGCGGCCAGCGGGTCGAAGATCTCGGCGTGGTCGAAGTACTGCGCGGTCGCGAGATGATTCGCGTCGCCGGTGACCTGGTACAGGTTCGTCAGCACCTCGTTCATGCCGCCGAACTCGGTGTCGAGCATGTTCTGCCGCTGGGTGAGGGTGAGCCGGTCGTTGCGGAACTTGACCCAGGCGGCCATGCCGGTGAGCACGGTCAGCGCCTGCGCGTTGCCGGCGAGCAGGTACATGTCGAGCAGCCCGGCCATGATCTTGTGCAGGGTGTAGTACGGCGCCCAGACCGACTGCCGCGTCTCCACCCGGTCGATGAAGCTCTCCGGGAACGCGCTGAGGTAGCCGGTGTTGTAGCCCGCGGTGGCGGCCCGGGCCTGGCACTGGGCGAGGACGGTGACGAGCTGGTCGCCCTTGGTCTTGAACGCGGTGTTGGCGGTGCTCGCGTAGGCCTGGGCGAGGGCGCTGAGCAGGTGGCCGGTGGAGTGCCCGCGCAGCTCGGTGGTCGGCGACTCCCAGCCGCCGCATGGGGTGGCGGAGGAGGCGAGGCCGACGTTGAGCCGGAACGTGTGCAGCATCCGGTCGTTGTCGAGGAACAGCAGGTACGACTGGGTCCGGCCGGCGTTGGCGGTGAACGGGCTGGTCAGCAGCTGCACGGCGGTGAGCGGGAAGGCGTAGGCGGAGACGCCGGTGTCGGGGCGGGCGGCGGCCGCGACCGAAACGTCGAGGAAGGGGACGATTCCCCCGGCCAGGGACGTTGCGAGCAGGGTGCGGCGGGTGGGCATGGGTCCTCCCGGGAGGGGTGTCAGCCGCGCAGGGCGCCGGACATGAAGCCGCGGACGTAGCTGCGCTGCAGGATGAGGAACAGCACCAGGCAGGGCACCGCCATGAAGGTCACGCCGGCCTCCAGCGCGGCGTAGTCGATGGCCCCGAAGCTGGCGGTGCGCATGTTCACCACGGCGAGCATCATGGTGAACTTGCTGGTCGAGTTGAGCAGGATCAGCGGGGCGAAGAACTCGCTCCACGAGGTGAGGAACGCGAACAGGCCGACGGTGACGAGCCCGGGCCGCACGGCGGGCAGCATGACCCGCACGAGGGCGCCGAAGCTGGTGCAGCCGTCGATGAGCGCGGACTCCTCGAGCTCCTTGGGCACGGCCTCGAACGAGTTGCGCATCATGAAGATGGAGAACGGCAGCTGGAACATGGCCAGCACGAGGCTCAGCCCGATGAGGGAGTCCTGCAGGCCGAGCCAGCCGAGCAGCACGTAGAGGGCGATGAGCACGGTGGCGTACGGCACCATGAGGATCGCGAGGGTCAGCAGGAACAGCGCCTCCTTGCCAGGGAAGGAGAACCGTCCGAAGGCGTAGCCGCCCAGCGTGCTCACCACCAGCGTGACGGCGACGGTGAGGGCGCTGACGGCGATGCTGTTGAACACGTGCTCGGCCCGGATGCCGTTGTCGGCGGTGAACAGCCGGGCGTAGTTGGACAGCCCGAAGCCCGTGGGGGTGCGCACGGAGGCGAAGGCGCTCCAGGCGAGGGGGAACAGGAACAGCACGGCCAGCGCCGCGCCGGTGATGCGGCGCATGTTTCAGCCCCTCCTGCGCAGCACGGCGAGCTGCACCACGTTGACCACGACGAGCCCGGCGAGCAGCAGGACCGAGACGGCCGCGGCCGAGCCGAGGTCGAGCTCGATGAACGCCTTGCGGTAGATGAGCATCACCAGCGACGTGGTCGAGTTGTCCGGTCCGCCGCGGGTGAGGATCCAGAACTGGTCGAAGGCCAGCAGCGAGCCGGTGACCATCATGGTGAGGACCAGGGCGATGGTGGGGCGCATCAGCGGCACCGTGATGCGGCGGAACAGCTGCCAGCGCGTGGCGCCGTCGAGGCGGGCCGCCTCGTACACCTCCACCGGGATCGCCTGCAGGCCGGTGAGCAGGATGAGCATGTTGAAGCCGGCGAAGCGCCACAGCACCAGCCCGACCGCCGAGCCCAGCGCGCTGCCGGGGCTGCCGCTGGTCCAGGAGACGTATCCGTGCAGCAGCCCGAGGGATTCGAGGATCCGGTTGACCGGGCCGATCTCGTCGCTGAGCAGGCCCAGGAACAGCAGGGAGGCGCTGGCGAAGCCGACCCCGGCCGGGATGAAGTACGCGGTGCGCAGCAGCCCGATCCCCCGGCCCGGGTGCTGCACGAGCAGGGCCAGGCCGAAGGAGAGGGCGAAGAGCAGGATCGTGACGATGACGGTGTACTTCAGGGTGAACCACACCGCGGTGCCCAGCAGCTCGTCGTCGGCGAGGCCGGCGTAGTTCTCGGGCGCGTTGAGCTCGGGCACCCCGAGCAGCGGCCAGTGGTGCAGCGACATCCAGGCCACCAGCCCGAGCGGGACCAGGAAGAACAGGCCGACCATGAACGCGGTCGGGGCGGCGTAGAGCGCGCCGGCCCACTGCCGCGTCCGGCGGCGCCGGGGCCGTGCGGCCGGCGGTGCCACCGCCGGCCGCGCGGGGACGAGCAGGGTCATCGGTTCCCTATTTCTTCAGCGAGGCGGTGAGCGCGGTGGCGCCGTCGTCGAGGGACTTCTTGGCGTCGCCGAACAGCGCGCCCCGGAACGCGGTCACCCACGGGCTCTGCGGGTCGTTGTAGGTGGCGTTGAAGTTCTTCGCGTACGGCGTGCGGCCCTTGGCCATGAGATTGTTGATGGTGACGATCCGCGGGTCGGCGGAGGAGTACTTGTTGGCGGCCAGGTCGGTGCGCACCGGCACGCCCTTGTTCTTGGCCACAACCTCGACCTGGGCCTCGTCGCCGAGGGTCCAGGCCAGGAAGTCCCACGCCTCGGCGGCGTGCTTGCTGGTGGCGCCGATGCCGATCGCGTCGCCGCCGACGAAGGTCGACTCACCCCCGTCGATGCCACTGATCGGGGCGACGCCGAGCTTGAACGTGGCCTTCTCCTCGATGAGGCCCAGCCACGCCGACGGGGCCGGCGCGATGCCGATCTTGCCGCTCTGCAGGGCGCCGAGCCAGGTCGGGCCGGCCTCGTCCTTCGACGCCGGCGCGGCCACGCCCTCGTCGTAGAGCTTGCGGTACAGCGCGAAGACGTCGGCCATCGCCTTGCCGTTGACGGTGCTCTCGGTGCCCTCGGCGTTCATCACGTCGCCGCCGGACGCCCACACCGACGGCCACAGGGTGAACACGTTGCAGCCGCCGCAGTTGCCGCCGAAGTACGTGCCGTTGACGTCGCCGCCGAGCTTGTCCACGGCGCGGGCGTCGGCGGCGAACTCGGTGAGGCTCTTCGGCGGCTTCTCCGGGTCGAGGCCGGCCTTGGTGAAGAGGTCCTTGTTGTACAACATCACCGACATGTCGATGGTGTGCGGCACCGCGTAGTTCTTCTTGTTCCACGTGCCGTTGCGCACGTGGGCGGGGGCGACCTTGTCCTTGACCGGCAGGGCGTTGAACCGGTCGGTGATGTCCAGCCACAGGCCCTGGGAGGCGTACTGCGGCGCGAACACCACGTCGGAGGCGAACAGGTCGGGCAGGGCCCGGGCGCCGGCGGCGGAGGCGAGCTTGGCCGGGTACTCCTCGTTCGGGTACGCGGTGACCTGGACCTGGTTCTTGTGGGTGGCGTTGTACGCGGCGGCGTAGGCCTTGGACACGGACTCGGTGGCGGCCCGGGTCCACAGGGTGAGGGTGGCGCCGCTGTCGCCGTTGCCCGCGGCGGCCGGGGCCTTGTCGTCGCCGCAGGCGGCGGCGCCGAGCACTAACGCGGCAGCGGCGATGCTGCACATCCAGCGTCTCACTGGGGTTCCTTCCGTGGTTGTGAGCGTTCTCATTCTGGGGGTGTGCCGGTGGAGTTGCGAATGATCAACTGCGGTGCGGTGGTGTACTGGCCGCCGAGCCGGTCGCCGGTGGCGATCTGGTCGACGAGCAGGTCGAGGCTGCGCCGGCCGAGCTCGGCGAAGTCCTGGCGGACGGTGGTGAGCGGCGGCAGCAGGTAGGGCGCCTCGGGCACGTCGTCGAAGCCGACGACGCTGACGTCGCGGGGCACGGACCGGCCGGCCTCGTGCGCGGCCCGCAGCAGCCCGATGGCGGTCTGGTCGTTGGCACAGAACACGGCGGTGACGCCGGGCCGGGCCATGAGCTCCCGGCCGGCGGCGTACCCGGCGGCGGCGCTCCAGTCCCCCGCCAGCGGCGGCGGGGCGGGCCGGCCGGCGGCGTCGAGCGCGGCGCGCCACCCGGCCAGGCGGTCGCGGGCCTCGGGCCAGTCGGCCGGCTCGGCGACGTGGTGCACGGTCCGGTGGCCCAGCCGCAGCAGGTACCCGGTCGCGAGGCCCGCGCCGGCGGCGTTGTCGACGGAGACGGTGGGGCCCTCGTCGGGCTCGCCGGCGCCGATGCCGAGCACGACGACCGGCACGTCCAGCGGTTCGCGGCGCAGGGCCGTGCGCGCGGCGGCGACGGGGGCGAGCGTGACGATGCCCTCGACGGCCTGCTCGCGCAGGCGCCGCACGGCGTCGCGGACCTGTGGCACGTCGGGCTCCCGGGCGCTGGCGATGCTGACGAAGTAGCCGGCCTCCCGGGCCGCCCGCTCGATGGCGTGAACCATGAACGAGGGCCCGAAGAGGGTGGTGTCGAAGGTGACGAGGCCGATGGTGCGGGAACGGTTGGTGACCAGGGTCCGGGCCGCGACGTTGAGCTGGTAGCCCAGCGCCCGCATCGCCGCCAGGACCCTGGCCCGGGTCTGCGCCCGCACGTTCGGGTGGTCGTTGACGACCCGCGAGACGGTCTGGTGGGAGACCCCGGCGAGGCTGGCGACGTCCCGCATCGCCGGTGGTCTCCGCACGGCCGTCATGGGCTCAGCCGAAGGCCTTGACCTCGAGCAGCCCCACCGAGGCGGTGCCGGTCGCGGTCAGCTGGACCCGCAGCCGGGTCGTCGAGGTCGCGGTGAACGTGACGGTGTTGTAGGCGTTCTTCGTGAGGGTGTAGCCGCTCGCGCCGGGCACGTCGGCGTAGGCGGAGCCGTTCCAGTACTGCAACTTCCACGCCGAGGGCATGTCGATGCCCTGCTCGTCGTCGAAGAAGTACACCTGCGCCTTGCTCAGGGTCTGTGCGCTCCCCCACTGCAGCTCGGCCCACTGGGTGCCGGTCTGCGGCCAGGTGCCCCAGCGGCTGCCGTCGCCCGACGCGCCGCTGTTGGAGCTGGCCGGCTCGTCGCCGTTGTTGATGGCGGCGCAGCTCTCCCACGACGACGTGTAGGAGCACACGGGGCTGGCCGAGAGCGCGAGGTTGGTCACCGGCGGGGGCTGGCTGCCGCCGCGGTTGTACACCTTGATCTCCGTCAGCCCGGTCTTGGCGCCCGAGGCGTTGGTGGCCAGGACCCGCACCCGCTGCGCGCTGACGGCCGGGAAGGTGACCAGGTTGTAGTTGGCGACCGGTGAGCCCGGGCTCTTCGCCTGGCTCGGCACGCTCACCCAGGCGCTGCCGTTGTAGTACTGGATGTCGTAGGCCGACGGCGCCCGGTACGTGGTGGAGGCCGGGCGGCTGTCCTTGAAGTACAGCCGGATCTCGTTGAGGGTCCTGGCCTGGCCGAAGTTGACCTCGAACCAGTCCTGGGCGTTCGGGGAGCCGCCGGCGCCCCAGAACGGCTCGTTGGTCGGGAAGCCGTCGACGGCGCCGCCGGTGGACGTGCCGGAGCCGGTGTAGGAGGCGGAGACGGCCGCGCCGGTGGCGAGGTTCGTCGGCGGGGTGGTGGCGTCGTCGACGCCGGCCTTGGCCATGATGTCGACGACCCGGGCGTCGGTCTGCACGACCTGGGCGGGGGCCTGCAGCCCGGCGTAGGCCTGGCTGTAGGCGACGGTGCCGGTGGTGGTGACGGTGCCGGTGGCGGGGTCCCAGGTGAACGGCACGAGCGAGTTCACGGTGGCGACGCGGGTGCCGTTGACGAAGATGGAGTACCCCTGCGGCACGCCCGGGTAGCGGGTCACGCCGTCGGCCGGGTCGTCCCACACGATGGTCAGGTCGGCGTTGCGGTACCGCAGGTTGTTGACGGTGAAGTGGTCCCAGCCGATGTTGATCGGCGACAGCTCGACCTTCGCGTCGCCGCGCGGCCGCAGCCCGGCGACGTCCTCGATGAGCGTCCAGTTGCTGCTGCCGAGGATGTTGTGGTGAATCCAGGACCGGTACGTGATCGACGAGCCGTTCCAGTTGGCCCAGAACTCGTTGGCGTCCGGGTAGGCGGTGTTGCCGCCGACGTACTGCGCCCAGGCGTTCCAGTACAGCAGCTTCTTGTACCAGTCGTTCGTGATCCACGAGTTCGGGTAGTTGCGCAGCACGGAGCTGAGCAGCCGGAACTGCACGGTGGAGTTGATGGTGGAGAAGTTGTTGCTGCCGGTGCCCGAGGCCGCCTTGTCCGCCTGGTCCGCGGTGTAGAACGGGAAGATCGGGTACTGGGCCGGGTCGTCGAACAGCCGCAGCGCCTGCTTGTAGGTGGTGGTGTTCGGGATGGCGCCGACCGCGAACGGGTAGTAGATGTTGATCTCTTTCCACGGGTTGAACGCCCCGTCGGAGACCATGCGGTTCTCGAACAGCTGGTGGCTGGGGTTCCACAGCACGTTGACGATCGCGGCGCCGATCTGGTCGGCGAGGGCGTTCATCTCGGTGGCCTTGGCGGTGTTCCCGGCGGCGGCGTAGGCCTGGGCCGCGGCCCGGGCGCCGCTGTACTGGTAGGCGGACTCGCCGCGGTCCATGTTGCCGGCCCGCCAGTGGAACGACACGGCGTCGGCGTCGTTGCCGGTCATGGCGCCCCAGTTGTACTCGATGAGCTTGTTGTTGTTCGTGTCGTAGGTGGCGAGCTGGCCCTTGACGTCGCCCTCGGCGTACTTGGCGAGGCTGGCCGCGAGGGCCGGCTGGCCGCCGTGGATCTGGTAGCTGCGCCAGGCGGCCTCGGCGATGTACTGCGTGTAGCTGTTCGACCAGTTCTCCGGGTCGCCGGGGTTGTCGACGAACCGCCCGCCCTTGGACACCTGCCCGACGGAGAGCCAGTCGCCGTACGCGTACAGCGGCGTGCGCAGGTACTTGAGGTCGTCGATGTGCATGGGCTGGGTGAGCGCGATGGCGTTGTTGTAGCCGAGGGCGCCCTCGACGGAGGTCGGGAACTGGTACGTCTGCCCGGGGATGTTCGCGTCGAGGTTGTTGAACCGCATGAGCCACCAGCGGTAGTAGTAGTTCTTCGTCAGCGCCGGCTCGGGCGAGTCGAAGAACGGGATGTTGTCGGCCCACCACTTGTTGTAGGCGCGCACGTGGGTGGCGAACGCGGTGGCGTTGCTGTACCCGGCGTAGGCCGCGTAGTCGGTCGCCGACTCCGGGATCTCCCCGGCGATGAAGCCCATGACGACCTTCGCGGTGGCGGTCGCCCCGGCCGCGATCGTGATGGACCGGTTGAGCCCGCCGGAGGAGACCGCGAACCCGTCCCCGGTCAGCTTCGTGGTCAGCGTGGTGAGGCCGTTCTTCACGCCGGTGGAGCCGGTCAGCTCGCTGCCGCTGCCGCTGGTCGCGTACGGCGACGTGGCCCGCAGCGTGATGGTCGTCGAGGCCGAACCGCTGTTGGTGATCGACAGGTTCGTCACGGCGGCGTTGTTGTTCGTGATGAACTTCTGCTGGGTGATGGACACCGAGCCGCTGGTGAAGACGCTCCTGGCGTAGCTGGGGGCCTGCCAGCGCTGCGCGGTCTGCTCGGTGAACGTGCCGGGGCTCGCGGCGATGGTGTAGGCGTTGGCGTCGCTGATGCTCTCCCAGTAGGCGACGTGCCCGCCGAAGCCGAGCACCGACGGGTTGTACGTCTTCATGAACACCGCGCGGCCGCGGGTCATGAGGATCGGCCCGTCGGCGTCGGCCGGGTCGCTGCCGCCGGAGCGGGCCAGGAGCCGGTCGACCCAGAAGTCGGTGCCGCCGGCCTCGGCGTTGTAGATGGTCTGCATCATGTTGCCGGTGGTGTAGCCGACGGGCGCGGCCGGGACGGCCGGGCCGGTGAACGTGGGATAGCCGATGGTCTGGGCCGCCTGCGCGCTGCTGGCGGGCAGCGTCACGGCGGCGAGGGAGGTGGTCAGGGCGGTCGTCAACGCGATTGCCAGCCTGGACTTCCAGCGGGGGTGTGGCATCGCGTCACCTCCATTCAGGACGGGATGGTGGGCAGCCAGACGCGCATGGTGGACGGGCCACGGCGGGCCCAGCGGTGATAGGGCACGAGCGGCACCACGACGGGTTCGGGGCGCTCGGGTGTTTCCGGGTTTCGGCGGTACGGCCAGTCGCGCTCGGCGGGCCGCAGGGTGCGGCCCTTCACGGCGCCGGCCTCGGGGGCGACGGCGGTGTCGACCTGCACCTCGTCGAGGGCGACGCCGTCCTCCTGGTCGACGGACTCGGCGCACATGACGAGCGGCCCGACCTCGACCGCGGCGCAGCCCCGCACGGCGTCGACCCGCGGGTCCGGGAACGTCCACCGTGGACGCAGCGGCAGGTCGAGCCGGATCTGCTCGCCGGGGGCGAAGACGCGCCGCTCGACGTGGCTCCCGCCGCCGGCCCACGCCGGGATGCGCAGCGTGACGGTCCGCGGCTGCGGCGGCGCCTCCAGGACGGTGACGGTGACGTCGCCGGCGTCGGGGTAGCCGGTGGCGACCTCGAGGCGCAGGCCGGCGGCGTCGAGGCGCATCGGGGCGTACTGCAGCAGCTGCACCCCTTCGTCGTCCTCCGTGGCCACGTAGGTGCCCAGGGAGGCGACGAGGCGGGCGGTGTTGGTCAGGCAGCACGACACCTCGAACCAGGGTGCGCGCTGCCCGCCGCCGAAGCGCAGCTGCTCGTGCCCGGCCGGCGCTAGCTCGGCCGGGGTGCGCTGGTGCAGCGTGTGCGCGTAGAAGAAGGCGCGGCCGTCGTCGGCGACCGCGGCGGCGATGACGTTGTGCAGGACCCGCTCGGCGACGTCGCCGTACGTCAGGTCACCCGTGGCCAGCAGCAGCCGGTGGGCGAGCATGACGGTGGCGACGGCGGCGCAGGTCTCGGAGTAGGACCGGTCGGGCGGCAGGGCGAAGTCCTCGCCGAAGGATTCGTCGAGGTGGCGGGAGCCGACGCCGCCGGTGAGGTAGGTGCGCCGGGCCAGGGTCCGGGCGAACTGGGACCGCACGGCGCCGAGCAGCTCGTCGTCGCCGGTCTCCACGGCGACGTCGACGGCGCCGCAGGCCAGGTAGAGGGCGCGCACCGCGTGCCCGGCGAACACCCGGGCCTTCCGCAGCGGGGTGTCGTCCTGGAAGTACCGCCACCCGAACTCGTGCTCGGGCAGGCTGCGCTGCCCGCGGCGGGCGACGAACGCGGCCGCCTGGGCGAGGTAGCGCTCCTGCCCGGTGACCCGGTACAGCTCGACGAGGGCCGTCTCCACGCCGGGGTGACCGCAGAAGCCGCGCTCGGCGAACTGCGCGCAGGCGTGGTCGGCCGCCCCGCGGGCCACGTCGAGCAGCTGCGGTGCGACGCCGGTGCGGGCGGCGGCGACCCCGGCCTGCAGCAGGTGCCCGGCGCAGTAGAGCTCGTGGCCGAAGTTGAGGTCGCTGTACCGCGGCGGCTGCCCGTCCCGGCCGAAGCCGGTGTGCAGGTAGCCGTCGCTCTCCTGGGCCCCGCCGGCGAGCGCGGCGAGGTCCTCGGCGAGGGCCCGGTGGCCGGCGCCGCCGGGGCGGGCGGTCTCCCAGGCGAGCGCCTCGGTCAGCTTGTACACCTCGGAGTCGGAGAACTCCCGCCCGCGCCGCCGCGGGGTGGCGAGCGGTTCGCGGAAGTTGCCGGTCCAGCCGAGCCGGTCGAGCCATGCCGCGCAGTGCTCGATGGTCGCGGTGCCGTTGACCGCCTGCCGCCGCGCCCAGAACCCGCCGGTGATCTGCACCTGGTGCAGCCCGACGGCCCGCAGCGGCCCGCGCGAAGGCGCGAGAGGTCCCTTCACAGCCCCACCTTCCGAAGGTGCTTGAAAACCTTTTCGGGAATGGTGGCAGTGAGATTTAACCCTGTCAACGCTGTGACAGTTGTGACGGGCTTCGTTCTTCGGCTAAGCTCTGCCGAAACTTTTCGAGAGGATGGGGCCGGTGGCGAGGAAACGCGGGCAGGTCACCCTCACCGACGTGGCAAAACTGGCCGGGGTGTCGATCGCGACGGCGTCGAAAGCGCTGAACTCCCGCGACGAGGTGGCACCGGCGACCCGCCTGCGGGTCCAGCAGGCCGCCGAGGAACTTTCGTTCCAGCCCAACGTCCTGGCCCGCGGCCTGATCTCGGGCCACACCCGCACGGTCGGGCTGCTCACCGACGAGCTGTCGGCGGCCCGCTTCGCCATCCCGGTGCTGCTCGGCGCCGAGAACGCCCTGGGCAACGAGCAGATGAGCGTGCTGCTGTGCGACGCCCGCGGCGACGCGATCCGCCGCCGCCACTACATCCGCACCCTGCTGGCCCGGCAGGTCGACGGCTTCATCATCCTCGGCGACGCCAACGACGTGCGCCCGTCGCTGACCCGCGACATCCCGGTCCCGGTCGTCTACGCCTACTGCGAGTCCGACGACCCGGCGGACCTGTCGGTGATCGCCGACGACGCCGGCGGCGCCCGCCTGGCCGCCGAGCACCTCGTCGGCCTGGGCCGCCGCCGCATCGCCCACATCACCGGCAACCCCGGCTACCGGGCCGCGCGGGACCGCGCGTCCGCGCTGCGGGAGGTCCTCGACACCGCCGGCCTGCCGCTGGTCGGCGAGGCGATGTTCGGCGAGTGGTCGCAGCGCTGGGGCCGCCACGCCACCGCCCGGCTACTGGCCGCTCACCCCGACGTCGACGCGATCTTCTGCGGCAACGACCAGATCGCCAGCGGCGCGGCCGAGGCGCTGCGGGAGTCGGGCCGCGCCGTGCCCGGCGACGTGGCACTGGTCGGCTACGACAACTGGGAGGTCTTCGCCACCGAGTGCCGGCCGCCCCTGACCACGGTCGACCTGAACCTCGAGCAGCTCGGCGCGACCGCCGTCGAGCACCTGTTCGCGGTCCTGGACGGCAACGCACACTCCGGCGTGATCCGCCAGCCCGGCCGCCTGGTCGTGCGCGAGTCGACCGTGCCGTGAGCCGGCCGCGCTCAGAACACCTCGATCGCCTCGCCGGCCGAGGACTGGGCGGCGGCGTCCTCGGCGACGTCGAAGCCGCTGTCGTCGGACAACACGGCGTCGAGCCGGCCGGTCAGGTCGGCGATGCTGGACCCGATCCCGCTGGCCGCCGCGCGGGAGCGCTCGGCGAGCTTGCGGACCTCGTCGGCGACGACGGCGAAGCCGCGGCCCGCCTCGCCGGCCCGCACCGCCTCGATCATGGCGTTGAGGGCGCGGGCCGCGGGTGCGCCGCCGGGGTCGGCGGACCCGCCGATCGGCTCACGGATGCGGGCGATGAGCACGCAGGTTGGCCAGCCCTTCCAGGCTGGGCGGGCCCAGCGGCACCTTGCCGATGTGGACGGTGCCCGACCGTGCTCCTCAGCCTTCTCCAACCTCCCACATCACAACCAGCGCTCCCTGCCCCGCCGGCGGGCGGCGAGCGCGTCCTGGCGCGACGTGAAGCGGACTTGCGCCGAGCGTTGTGCCGTTGCGGCATTGTCAGCCGGTACGGGTGCGGAGGCTCCGCGCCAGGGTGGGGATCATCACCGTCGCGGGGACGAGGTGCAGCCCGATGAGGGCGGCGGTGGTGGCGGCGCTCGCCCCGGAGAGGAGGGGCGGGACCAACGAGATCACGGTCAGCGACACTGCCGTCCACACGAACCGCCCGGCGGGGCGTGCGCTCCAACGAAGCAGTGCGACCGCGATGCCGATGCCCACGACCGAGAAGAAGCCGGTCACCACGGCGAACCCGGGCAACGGGATCGTCTCGCCACCATCGGGGACCTCGAAGTCGACGCCGACGGCCCGGGCGAGCGCCGCGGCGAGGGTGGTGGCCACCATCGCCGCGAGCGTGGCAACGAGGCCGATGCCGGCGAGCCCGCGGAGCCGCCGGGTGCGGCTGGTCCGGCCCGATGCCGCCATGCTGTTCATGTCGTTCCTCCGTCGTTCGGCAATTGGCGTACGGGTGTGTTGCCTGGCATGTGACGGTCCTGGCCCTGGGCATGACGATGCGCGCCCTCACCGTGCGACGGCCGGGGTTGCGCGGGGCGCGGACGCCGCGACACGCCGTCACGGTGTGCGACGAGCAGCCCGAGGTCGTACCGGCTGATCGCGTCGGGACCGCTCGCGCCGCCGCGCGGCGCGAGCGTCCCGGGACTACTCCGTGCCGTCCGCCGGCAGGCGCTGCGGCAGCCCGAGCCGCGGGAACTGGTCGTCGTGGAACGTGACGATCTCGGTGATCGCCCCGCCGGCGACGCGCAGGACGTCGATCGTCAGCGGCAGGTACGCGCCCTCCCGCTCCTGCCACACGTAGAAGGCGACGGCGGGCTGCCGGTTCACGGCGGTGCGGACGGCGCGCAGGTGCTGCATGCCCTCGAAGCCGCTCTCGACCCAGTCGTTCACCACCGCCTCGCGGCCGACGTGCAGGCCCGGCGTGGGCGGCATCGAGCAGCGGACGTCGTCCCGCAGCAGTGCGGCGAGCCGCTGGATGTCCGTGGCCAGGCTGGCGTCGGTGTAGCGGCGCACCAGCTCGCGCGTCCCGGGGTCCTCCTCGCCGCCGGTCCAGTCCTGCCGCTCGGCGGGCAAGTGCTCCCGCATGCCGGCGCGGGCCCGCTGCAGCGCGCTGTTCACGGAGTTGACGGAGTCGCCGAGGAGCCCCGCGACGTCCTTCGCCGGCCAGCCGAGCACGTCGCGCAGGATCAGCACGGCCCGCGGGCGCGGCGCGAGGTGCTGGACCGCGACCAGGTACGCCAGCTCGATCGTCTCCCGCGCGACGGCGACGGTCTCCGGCTCGTCCGCGTCGCCCGCGGGCAGCTCGTCGAGCAGCCGGTCCGGGTAGGGCTGCAGCCACAGCACCTCGCCGCCGGTCGCAGGCTCCGGGCGGCACTTGGCGAGCAGGTCCAGGCAGGCGTTGGTGGCGATCCGGTACAGCCAGGCCCGCAACGTCGAGCGCCCCTCGAAGGTCTCCCGCCGCCGCCAGGCACGCAGGAACGTCTCCTGCACGGTGTCCTCGGCGTCCTCGAAGGACCCGAGCATCCGGTAGCAGTGCACGTGCAGCTCCCGCCGGTGCCGCTGCGCCAGCCCCGAGAACGCCTGCTCGTCGACCTCGCCCAGACCGCTCACGCCCAGCTCCTCCAGCCGCGTGCCCGCACCCATCGCGTCATCCTTCCGCCTCGTCGCGTCCCGTCGTAGGTATGACGGGTGCGGGCGCGACAACTCATCACCAGGGTCGGTCGGCCTGGACGCACGGGCACCACCTGGGCAGATGCGGCGCCCGAGGGGATTCGAACCTCGGCGCTCGCTCATCGGCTGTGGCTGGGCCCGGTTGAGCGAGCGCCGAGGACGACCCGCCGGCCCGCCGGACGGGCGGGCGTGGCTCGTCAGGACGGGCGGCCGGCGATCCAGCCGAGGCGCTCGGCCCGCACGACCAGGTCGGTGCGGTGCAGTACCGAGGCGGGGTGGCGCTCGTCGAGCAGCGCGTCGAGGGCGGCCAGGTCGTCCGCGTCCAGGTCGCCGGCGAGGCCCTGGCGGGTGCGGGTGAAGGAGGCGTGGGCGTAGCGGCCGGCCGCGGCCGGCGGCGCGGTCAGCTCGGCGGTGAACCGGCGCTCGGCCCGGACCTCGAGCCCGGCCGCGGCGAGGGTGGCGGGCCAGTCGCCGCCGAGGTGGGGCATATCGGTGGCCCGGTGCCGGGTCATGATCGCGGCCAGGCGCCGCTCCAAGCCGGGGCGGCCCACGCCCTGGTCCTCGGGCAGGAAGCTCGGGAACGTGTCGAGCTCGAACAGGGCGAACACCCCGCCGCCGGTCAGCGCCTCCCCGGCGGCCCGCAGCACGGCGACCGGGTCGGCCATGTGGTGCATCGAGTTGGTCGCCCACACCAGCTCCGCCGGACCCACCTCGGCCGGCCAGCCGTCGTCGAGGTCGGCGACGACGGTGCGCACCCGGTCCGCCAGTCCCAGCCGGGCCGCGTGCCCGGCCAGGCGGTGCAGCATCTGCGGGGACCCGTCGACGGCCACGGCGGTGGCCGCGGGAAACCGGGTGAGCAGCCGCACGGTGCCGGCCCCGGTGCCGGCGCCCAGGTCGACGATCCGCTTCGGGTCACCGGCGTGCTCGCCGACCCAGGCGACGATGCCGGCGTGGAAGTCGCCGAGGACCTCCGCGTCGAGGTCCAGCAGCTCGGCGAGGTCGTCGCCGTGGTGGTGCTCGGGGTGGTGATGCTCATGGTGGGTGTGCATGCCCCCACTGTAGGCAAGCCTTGCGGCGATCGCATAGTATCTTGCGTATGACGCAAGGGGATGGAGATCTCGACGCGCTGGTCCGCAAGCGCATCCGGGGCCTGCGCGCGGCCCTCGGCATGTCCCTGGACGACCTCGCGGCCGCCTGCTACATCAGCCCGTCGACGCTCAGCCGGATCGAGACCGGGCACCGGCGGATCAGCCTCGACCAGCTCACCGCCATCGCCCGGGCGCTCGGCACGACCCTCGACGCCCTCGTCGAGTCCGCCGACGCCGACGTCGTGATCCGGCCCCGGCACGAGCCCGAGCGTGGCGTGACCACGTGGACGCTGCGCCACGAGGCCGGCCCGGGTGGCACCACGGTGGCGAAGATGCGCATCGAGCGGCCGGTGCCGGGCCCGGACGACCTGCGCGCCCACCCCGGCTGGGAGTGGTTCACGGTGCTGTCCGGCACGATCGCGCTGCGCCTCGGCGAGCGGCTCATCCTGGTCGAGACCGGCGAGGCCGCCGAGTTCTCCACCATGGTCCCGCACGCGTTCGGCGCCCACGAGGGCCCCGCCGAACTGCTCGGCATCTTCGACCACGACGGCCGGCGCACCCACCTGCGCCGCCTGCCGGAGTAGCTCAGATCGCGTCCCACGGGATCCCGGCCTCGGCGGCGGCCAGCATCGACATGAGGTCCGGGTCCGGCGGGTACGACACGTCGTCGACGCGGCCGACCGGCGTGATGCCGATCGAGTTGCACACGAACGCCGACCGGAACGACGGCAGGTCGCCCAGCAGCACCGGCGCCCGGCGGGACGGCAGCAGCGGGGCAAGCAGCAGCATCGCGATGCCGGGCAGGTGCGGGGCGGCCGGCCAGGTCACCGCCGCGCCGTCGAAGAAGCCGATGTTGGCGATCGCCGTCTCCTCGACCGCGCCGGTGTGGTCGGTGAGCAGGGCGTCGTCGAAGCCCTCGGCGGCCGCGCGGCGGCGGTGGTACACCTGGCCGAAGCCGCCCACGTGCTTCAGGTGCGCGGCCGGCCGCTCGTAGCGCACCGAGCGCAGGGCCAGGGGCCCGGCGGGCGGCACCGACGGCGGGCGGACCATCACCATGATCATGAGGTCGTCCGGCTGGTACACGTACACGCGCACCGCACAGTCCGGCACCCCGCGGATCGCGTGGACGATCCGCGCCCGCACCAGCGAAGGGTCGAGGTCCGCGGCGAACAGCTCGCGGGCCGTCGCCGACAGCCGGGACAGGTGCAGGTCCAGGCCGCGGACCCGGCCGCCGCGGACCTGCATGGCGGTGAAGTGGCCGTCGCCGGACAGCAACGGGCCGTACAACTGCTGGACCTCGGGCTCCCGGCCGTCGATCTCCAACCGGATCGGTGCACTGCTCACGCTCGCCACCATAGTGGCGGCGAACGCGGGCAGTTGACCGGCGCACATCACGCAAGGCATCCTAGGAAACTAGGTCATAGGCCTGGATGCGCGGCGCCGTCGCCCCGGCGGCCGTCTTCTACGATCACGTGATGAGTCCCCGCCGCGAGCCCGTGAGCCGCCGCGACCGCCCCGCGAAGCCCCCGCTGAGCCGGGCCGCGCTGGTCGGCGCGGCCCTGCGGATCATGCGCGACGAGGGCCTGGAGCGGGTCACGATGCGCCGGCTGGCCGCGGAGCTGGACACCGGCCCGGCGGCGCTGTACGTGTACGTGCGCAACGCCGCCGAACTGCACGGCGCCCTGCTCGACGCGCTGCTGGCCGACCTGCCCCTGCCCGGCCCCGGCACGCCCTCGCGGTGGCGCGACGACCTGGTCGAGCTGCTCTGCGCCTACACGTCGCTGCTCATCGGCCATCCGAGCCTGGCCCGCTCGGTGCTCCTGCTGCGCCCGTACGGCCCGAACTTCCTGCGCCTCTTCGACACCCTGCTGGGCCTGCTGCGGGCGGGCGGCGTCCGGCCCCGCCCGGCCGCCTGGGGCGTCGACCTGTTGCTGCAGCACGCCACGGCCACGGCCGCCGAGCAGGGCACCCGCTCCGCCGACGCCGCCACGGAGGCCGCGGAGGAGCAGGCCCTGGCGACCGCGATCGCCGAGGCCGACGCCGCCGCCTACCCGCAGATCGCCCACGCCCGCGACGAGCTGCTCTCCGGCCCGGGCGAGGAGCGGCTGCGCTGGTCCCTCACGGCCATGATCGACGGCATCGCCGGAAGCCGGGCCTGACCGCGCACACTCAGCGGGCGGCGAGCCAGTCCGCGTAGTGCGTCGGGGCGATCCGGCCGCCGGGGCCGGCGATCAGCGGGTCGCCGTCCACCCCGCCGCCGAAGTAGGTGGCCGCCGGGTCGCCCACGACGCGGCGCGGGTCGGAGGTGGCCTCCAGGTAGCGCCGGACGAAGTCGTCCAGCCGGATGACGTCCGGGCCGGCCAGGTCGAGGATGCCGTTGCGGGGCGGGGACACGGCCAGGTCTGCCAGGGCCGCGGCCACGTCGTCGGCGGCGATGGGCTGGGTCGGGGTCGGGACCAGGCGGACGGTGTCGCCCTCCGTCGCGGCCGCCGCGATGCCCTCGGCGAACTCGAAGAACTGCGTGGCGCGCACGATCGTGAAGGGGACACCGCCGGCGGCGACGACCTCCTCCTGGGCGACCTTGGCCTCAAGGTACGGGCTGCCGGGGGCCTTGTCGGCGCCGACGATCGACAGGACCAGGTGGTGGGTCACGCCGGCCTTCCTGGCCGCGGCCAGCTGGTTGGCGGTGGCGGTGCGGAAGAAGTGCTGCAGCGCGCCGGCCGAGGTCGGTGGCGTGTTGGTCACGTCCACCGTCACGTCGGCGCCGGACACGGCGTCGTCCAGGCCCTCGCCGGTCAGGGCGTCGACGCCCAGGCCGCGGGAGGCGGCGACCGCCTCGTGGCCGGACGCACGCAGCAGCGTCACCAGCTTCGCGCCGATCTGGCCGGTGCCGCCGAACACCACGATCTTCATCGTTCCCCCAGTGCAACTCGGATAACTTTTGTCCGGGACTTACGCCGCCAGCCTACTCGGACAACTGCTGTCCGAGTCAAGTAGGATGTGATCGTGAAGATGTCCGGCGGCGTGGAGTGGGCGCTGCACTGCTGCGTGGCGCTGACCGTCGCCCGCTCACCGGCGTCCGCGGCCAGGCTCGCCGAGATGCACGACGTGTCGGCCAGCTACCTGGCCAAGCAGCTGCAGAGCCTCGCGCGGGCCGGGCTGGTGCACTCGGTGCAGGGCCACGCCGGCGGGTACGAGCTGACCCGCGACCCCGCCCTCATCACCGTCCTCGACGTGGTGGAGGCGGTGGACGGGGCACGGCCCGCGTTCACCTGCACCGAGGTCCGGCAGCGGGGACCGCTCGCCGCCGCGCCCGAGCGGTGCCTCTCCCCCTGCTCGATCCACGCCGCCATGACGGCCGCCGACGAGGCGTGGCGGGCCGCCCTCCGCGGGGTGAGCATCGCCGACCTCACCAGGAACGTCACCGTCAAGACCGGGCCGGACACCCTGCGAAGGATCGCCGACTGGCTGGGCTGACCGGTCAGTCCGGGGATGAGCAGCGGATGCCCAGCTGGCCGGCGTCGCCCGCGCCGGCCAGCTGCATCCGCCAGGGCGCCGCGCTCCCGCCGCGGCGCGCCTCGACGACATCGCCGGTCCGGCGCACCGTGAAGGTGGCGGCGGGCCGGCCCTCGGCATCCACGAGCGCGACGGCGACCGCCGCGCCGTCGGGCAGCTCGAAGGCGCGCAGGGTCACGTCGGTGGCGTAGTCGTAGTCGAACCGCTCGTCGTGGGCGCCCCAGGGGATGACCGCGCCGGGGCGCACCAGCACGGGGAGGTCGCCGGGGCCGTACCGCCGGCGCAGCCAGGCCGGTCCGGTCAGCACCTCGCCGCTGCGCAGGTCGGTCCAGCGGCCCGCGGGCACGTAGAGCTCCACGTCGCCGGAGGCGGTGAACACCGGGGCCACGAGGATGCTGTCGCCGAGCATGTACTGGCGCTCGAGGTAGGCGCAGGCGGGGTCGTCCGGGAACTCGAGGAACATCGGGCGCAGCATCGGGACGCCCTCGCGGTGGGCGGCCGCGGCCGCGGCGTACAGGTACGGCATGAGCCGCGCCTTGAGCCTGGTGAACTCGGCGAGGACCGCGACCGCCCGCTCGCCGAAGAGCCACGGCACCCGGTAGGACTCGTTGCCGTGCAGGCGGCTGTGCGAGGACAGCAGCCCGAACGGGATCCACCGGATGAACAGCGCCGGATCGGGGGTGCCCTCGAAGCCGCCGATGTCGTGGCTCCAGAAGCCGAAGCCGGACATGGCCAGGGACAGCCCGCCGCGCAGGGTCTCGGCCATGGACGGGAACGTCGACTCGCAGTCGCCGCCCCAGTGCACCGGGAATTGCTGGCCGCCGGCCGTGGCGGCGCGGGCGAACAGCACGGCGCCGCCCTGCGGCAGCACCTCGAAGACGGCCTCGTTGTACAGCAGGGCGTAGTAGTTGTGCATGCGCAGCGGGTCGGCGCCGTCGGCCCACACCACGTCGGTCGGGATGCGCTCGCCGAAGTCGGACTTGAAGGCGTCGACGCCCATGGCGAGCAGCGCCCGCAGCTTGTCCTGGAACCAGGCCCGCGCGTCCGGGTTCGTGAAGTCGACCAGGCCCATCCCCGCCTGCCACTGGTCGCACTGCCAGACGTCGCCGTTCGGGCGCCGCACCAGGTACCCGGCCGCGGCGGCCTCGGCGAACAGGCGGGAGCGCTGCGCGATGTACGGGTTGATCCAGACGCAGACGCGCAGCCCCCGCGCCTTCAGCCGGGCCAGCATCCCGGCCGGGTCGGGGAACGTGTCCGGGTCCCACTCGAAGTCGCACCAGTGGAACTCGCGCATCCAGAACGTGTCGAAGTGCAGCACCGACAGCGGCAGGCCGCGCTCGGCCATGCCGTCCACGATGGACGTCACCGTCGCCTCGTCGTAGCGGGTGGTGAAGGAGGTGGACAGCCACAGGCCGAACGACCACGCCGGCGGCAGGGCCGGTCGGCCGGTCAGCGCCGTGTACTTGCGCAGCACGTCCTTCGGGGTGGGTCCGTGGATGACGAGGTACGTCAGCACCTGGCCCGGCACGCTGAACTGGACCCGCGACACGGCCTCGGAGGCGACCTCGAACGAGACGGGTCCCGGGTCGTCGACGAAGACGCCGTAGCCGCCGCTGGTGATGTAGAACGGCACGTTCTTGTAGGCCTGCTCGCTGCTGGTGCCGCCGTCAGCGTTCCACACGTCGACGCTCTGGCCGTTCTTGACGAGCGGCCCGAAGCGCTCGCCGAGGCCGTAGACGGTCTCGCCGACGCCGAGCTCGAGCTGCTCGCGCAGGAAGTGACCGTCCGGCGTGGACAGTGCCGCGAGGCCCTTGCGGGGGCTGCCGGTGAGGACCCGGCCCCCGGCCAGGAACTCCAGCCGCCAGTCGTCGCCGAGGCCGAAGCGGGCGGTGAGCGCGCCGGAGGTGAAGGAGCCGGGCGCGACCTCGGGGCGCACGGGCTGCGGCTCGATGCGGAAGTGCGGGCCCCGGTCGGCGCCGCCGAGGTGGCGGGCGACGCGGACCCGGATCACGTCCGGGGCCGGCGCGGTGCACTCGACGGTGAACAGCGGCGTGTTCAGCGTGTCCCCGCGGCCCGCGACCCGCTTGGCGGGCGCGTAGAGCACCAGCCGGTCGGGTTGCACCCCGACGTCGCGGACGTGCACGGGATAGAGCGCCTCCACACCGGGGCGCAGCTGCCAGTACCCGTCGCTGAACCTCATGCCTGCCCCTACTTGAGAGCGCCCGCGGTGACGCCGCGGGTCAGCGTGCGCTGGAAGACCAGGAAGAACAGCACCGCCGGTGCGATGCCGAGCAGCGCCGACGCGCTCGTCGCCGTCGCGTCCATCATCCGGTCGCCCTGCAGTACCCCCAGCGCCACCGGCACCGTCTGGCGGTCGTTGGAGATGAGGAAGATGAGCGGGATGAACAGCTCGTTCCAGGTCCACACGAAGAAGAACGTGCCCAGCACGCCGAGGGTGGGCCGGCTGACCGGGGCGACGACCCGGACCAGGGTGCGCAGCCGCCCGGCCCCGTCGATCGCGGCCGCGTCCAGCAGCTCGGGCGGGAACTCGGCGAGGACGCCGGTGAGCAGGAACGTGCCGAAGGCGCTCTGGATGGCGGTGAAGACGATGACGATCGCCAGGCGGGTGTCGTACAGGTCGACCTGCCTGGCGAGGTAGTACAGCGGATAGATCAGCGCCTCCTGCGGTACCAGGTTGGCCAGCAGGAACGCGGCGAGGACCCAGTGCCGGCCCCGGATCCGTCCGATGCCCAGGGCGTAGGCGTTCAGCAGCGAGAACAGCACGCCGAGGACGGCCACGGCGCCGGAGATCACGGCGCTGTTCCAGAGCTTGCGGCCGAAGTCGACGCGGGTCCAGAAGGCGCGGATGCCGTCGAGGGAGACGTGCGACGGCCACGACAGCGGGCCGGAGCCGGCGTACTCCTGCGGCGTCTTCACCGCGTTGAGGACGATGAGCGCGAACGGCGCGAGGACCAGCAGGACGAGGACCAGCAGGGCACCCAGGACGAGCCAGCGTCTCATCGGGCCTGCACCCGGATGAAGACCAGCGTCAGGGCGGCGATGAGGACGGTCAGGACGGTGGACATGGCCGAGGCGTATCCGACGTCGGCCCGCTCGAAGTAGTTCTGGTAGGCGAAGTAGGACGGCACGAGGGTGGCGTTGCCGGGGCCGCCGCGGGTGAGCACGAAGATCTGGGCGAACACCTTGAGGGCGGCGATGGTCGTGGTGACGAGCACAACCGCGATCTCGGGCCGGATCTGGGGCACGGCGATGCCGGTGAGGCGCCGCCACCAGCCGGCCCCGTCGAGCGCGGCGGCCTCGTGCAGCTGCGGGTCGACGCGCTGCAGGCCGGCCATGAACATGACGACGGGGTAGCCGATCTGCACCCAGACCATGACCGCCATGACGGTGTACAGCGCGTAGCGGTCGTCGCCGAGCCAGTTGCGGGCGAGGCCGCCGAGACCGGTCTTGGCCAGGACGGTGTTCAGCGCCCCGTAGCCGGGGTGGAGGATCCAGCCCCAGACGATGCCGGTGACCGCGAGCGGCAGCACCTGCGGCAGGTACAGCCCGTTGCGCAGCGCCCGGGCGGTGCGCGGGCCCAGGCGCGGCGCGACGTAGTCGAACAGCACGGCGGCCAGCACCAGCCCGGCGAGGGTCGGCAGCACCGCCATGGCCAGGATCATCAGGCCGATGTTGCGAAAAGACCGCCAGAAGTTGTCGTCGTGCAGCAGCCGCTCGTAGTTGGCCAGGCCGGTCCAGGCGGGGGTGCCGACGCCGGACCACTCGGTGAAGCTGGTGCCCACGGTCATCACCAGCGGCACGGCGACGACGAACCCGCACAGCACCGCTCCCGGGACGAGGAACGGCCAGTAGCCCCTGCGGCGCGTCATTTGCCGACGTTCGCCCGGTTGTCGTTGTACGGCTTGGCGATCTCGTCGAGGACCGCGTCCGGCTTCGCCGAGCCGTTGATGAGCTTCTGCACGCCGGCCACGAGGACGTCGTAGTAGCCGGGGGCGGGCCAGTCGGGGTAGAAGGCGATGCCGTCCTGCCCGGTGATGGCCTCGAAGTTGGCGATGAGCTCCTTGCTCTTCGGGTCGGTGATCTGCGCCGGGTCGGCGGCGACGGGGATGCCGCCGGAGTTGCCGAGCAGGTTCTGGATCCCGCGCTGCATCGTGATGTCGATGAAGTCGTACGCGAGCTGCTTGTGCTTCGCCTTGGCCGGCACGACCCACAGGTTGCCGCTGGAGCCGGGCTGCAGCTTCGTGCCGGGGAACAGGAACGTGCCCCACTGGAAGGTGGCCTCCTTGACCATCCGGCCGTACCACCAGCTGCCGGAGATCATGATCGGGTACCGCTGCTGCTCCCAGGCCACACCCATGTCCTCGGCCTTGATGCCGGTGGCGTTGCGGTCGATGTAGCCCTTCGCCACCCAGTCGGCGAACGTGTTCGCGGCGAAGGACAGCTGCGGGCCGTGGAAGTCGACCTTGTTCTTGTACAGCTGGTAGTCCTCGACCCAGGCCCGGTCGGCCTTGGACAGGGCGAGCAGGTAGAGGATCTGCTGGGCCGGGTACTCGGCGCCGCCGACGGAAAGCGGGGTGACCCCGTTGCGCTTGAAGGTGTCCATCGCCGCCTCGAGGTCGGCGAGGCTGGCCGGGACCTGCACGTGGTACTTGGCGAAGAGGTCCTTGTTGTAGTACGCCATGACGTACTCGGCGTAGTTGGGCACCCCGTACCAGTTGCCGTCGCCCATGATGCCGCGGCGGTCGTAGCGGGCGGTCGTGGCCAGGCCCGGCGTGAGCGCCTTGGACCAGCCGCGCTTGCCGGCCTCGGCAGTGAGGTCGGTGAGCAGGCCCTGCTTGGACAGCAGCCCGGCGCTGGCGTTGCCCTTGTTGTACTCCATGACGTCGGGCGCGTCGCCGGAGTTGAGGATCATGTTGGCGCTCTGGCGGATCTGCTCGAAGCTCTTCTCCTCGACGGCGACCTTCACGCCGGGGTGGGCGGCCTCGAACTGCTTGATCGCCTCGGTCCAGGCGATGCCCATGGCGCTGTCGGCGCCCTCGTAGTGCCAGAGCTTGAGCGTGTTGCCGCCGCCGGCGTCCTCGCCGCCGTCGCCGCACGCGGCGAGCGCACCGAGGGCGAGCGAGGCCGCGGCAACGGCGGCGGCGATGCGGATTCGCGTGATCACCTGTGCTCCTGACTCGTAGTCGAAGCGCTTCGACAACGAAGCTACGGAGGCACATCGACACTTGTCAACAGGTCGCGAAACTTACACGGTGAGGCGGGCCGCGATCGCGTCGCGGACGTCGGCGCCGGCCGGCACGGGCACCCCGGCGGCCTCGGCCATCCGCCGCAGCGAGGTCATGGTGACGCCCGGCAGCCGGCAGGCGGTGAACCGGTCGAAGACGCCGAGGTCCGGGTCGACGTTGAGGGCGAAGCCGTGGCTGGTCACCCCGCCGCGGATGCGCATCCCGATCGACACGAGCTTGTGGTGCTCCGGCGTCCATACCCCGACGAGGCTGTCCGCGCCCTTGGGGGTCTCCCGGCGTACCGTCGCGAAACCGAGATCGGCGAGCGCGGCGATCAGGCCGAGCTCGAGCCAGCGCACCACGTCGCCGGGCCCCCGCTCGCGCAGGTTCATGACCAGGTAGCCGACCAGCTGCCCGGGCCCGTGATAGGTGGCGTGGCCGCCCCGGTCGACCTCGACGACCTCGAGGGAGCCGTCCCGCGGCAGGTCCTCCGGCGGGGTGTGCCGCCCGTAGGTGACCACCGGCGGGTGCTCGAGCAGGAACAGCCGGTCGGGCGCCGCGCCGGCCTGGCGCTCGGCGACCCAGCCGCGCATCGCCTCCGTCGCCTCCGCGTATCCGACCACGCCCAGATCCACCCGCATCATGCCCGCCACGGACCAATACTGCCTCGGCGGGTCCGCATCCGGGGCGTGCCGCGCGTCACCGGCGCCTGGGGCGGGACCACCACTGTGCCAGGGCCACGCCGGCGAGCACGAACGCGGCCGCGACGAGCACGAACCAGTAGCTCAGCTCGGTCCTGCGGTGCTGCAGGGTGATCTGGCTGGGCAGGTCGCTGAGCACGTCGCCGAGGGCCTTGGCGTTGCCGGCCTTGAAGTACTTGGCCCCGGTCATCTCGGCGACCTTGGTTAGCGTCGGCTCGTCCAGGTCCTGGAAGCGGCCCCGCCCGCCGCCGAAGCCGCCGCCCGGGCCGGGCCCGCCGAAGCCGCCGCGGAAGGTGTCGCCGCCGATCTGGCTGCTGCTGCACACCATCGCCGAGGGCTGGTCGGTGCCGAAGCCGATGGTGTAGACGCGCAGCCGGCGGGCCGCGGCCTGCTCGGCGGCGGTGACCGGGTCCACGCCGTCGGTGTTGCGCCCGTCGGTGAGGATGACGATGATGTCGGGCTCGTAGCCGGCGACCGCCGAGCTCGCGCCGCCGTTGTCCGGCACCTCGGCGCCGGTCGGGGGCACGTCGGGGTTGACCTCGGCGATGGCGTCGATCGAGGTGAGGATGCCCAGCCCGATGGCGGTGCCCCGCGAGGTCCGCAGCCCGTCGACGGCCTTCTTCAGCTGGTCCTTGTCGGTGGTCGGCGGCACCAGCAGCCCGGCGGTGCCGGAGAAGGCGACCAGCCCGATCTTCGCGCCGCCGTCGTGGTCGTCGATGAACTGCTTGGCCGCCTTCTGGGCCGCGGTGAGCCGGTTCGGGTCGACGTCGGTGGAGCACATCGACCCGGACACGTCGAGGGCGAGCAGGATGGTGGCCGCGTTGTCGGGCACGGCGACCGTCGCCTCGGGGCGGGCGGCGGCGGTCCCGGCGAACACGAGCCCCACGGCGAGCAGCGCCAGCGGGATGCGCCGCCGCCACGAGGAGGGGCCGGGCAGCGCGGCCCGCACGAGCGCGACGCTGGGCAGCCGCACGGCGACCCGGCGGCGCCGGCGGCGGGCCCACCAGCGGTAGGCCAGCAGCAGCGGGAAGGCCAGCAGCGTGGCGAGGGCCCAGGGCCAGTGCAGCGACATCAGAGGATCCGTCCGAACCAGGTGGTCATCAGTACGCCCCCGAGGGTGAGCAGCAGCACCGCGATCGCGGCGGCCGCGCCGGTCAGCTCGACCGGCTTGTGCTGGGTGGTCAGCCGCAGGTCCAGGTGCTGGTAGACGTCGTGCAGCGCCTCGGCGTTCTCGGCCCGGTGGTAGCCGCCGGCGGTGGTCTGCGCGATCTGGGTGAGCAGGTCCTCGTCGAGGGAGGTGGCCACCTGGTAGCCGTCGACCTCGACCGTGGCGCCCTCGACGGTGCCGACGCCGACCGTCTCGATCCGCACCCCGGCCTTGGCGGCGAGCCCCGCCGCGGCGACGGCGTCGGGCCCGCCGGTGTCCTCGCCGTCGGAGAGCAGCACGATCGTGGCGTTGCCCCAGTAGCCGAGGTCCGGCGCCGCCTGGCCCTCGCCGGGGAGGTTCACCGGGTGCCCGACGATGACGGTGAGGGAGGCGAGGATGGCCTGCCCGAGCGAGGTGCCGCCGTTGACCTTGAGCCGCTTGATCGCCGCGGTGGTGGCCGCGTGGTCGTCGGTGGGCTGCTGGGTGGTGAGCGCGCCCTGGTCGAAGGCGACGATGCCGAAGCTGACGGTGCCGGGCTGGGACTCGACGAACTCGGTGGCGGCGGCCGTCGCCGCGGCGAGCCGGCTGGGCTTGACGTCGTCGGCCTTCATGCTGTTGGACACGTCGAAGGCGAGCACGACCGTGCCGGCCGAGTTGGCCACCGGCAGCGTCGCCTCGGGCCGGCCCACGGCGAGCAGCAGCAGGCCGGCCGCGGTGAGGAACAGGGTCTGCGGCAGGTGCCGGCGCCAGCCCCCGTGGCGGCGGCGGGAGGACACGACGTACCAGGCGATCAGGCCGATCGCGGCGAGCACCGCCACGACGACGACAACGGGGTACTGGAATCTCATCGGCGCCTGCGCTTCGCCTCGCGGACCATCGCGACCAGGGCCTCGAGGGGGTCCTCGCCGGTGCCGACGACGTGCGCGGTGACCCCGGTGCGGCGCATCGCGGCGGCGACGGCGGCCTCGCGGGCGTCGACCTCGGCCCGCAGCCGCTGGCGGAACTGCGGGTCGCCGGTGTCGACCAGGATCTGCTCGCCGGTCTCGGCGTCCTCGACGACGACCAGCCCGAGGTCCGGCAGGTCCAGCTCGACCGGGTCGACGACCCGGATGGCGACGACCTCGTGCTTGAACGTGAGCCGGGTCAGGCCCGGCTCCCAGTCGGTGCCGCCGGCGCCGATGAAGTCGGACACGACGACGACCAGGCTGCGGCGCCGGACGGTGGCGGCCGCGAGGTGCAGCATCCCGGCGAGGTCGGTGGCGCCGCGCTCGGCGGTGCGGGCCGAGGCCTTCTCGATCTCGTGGGCGATGCGCAGCACGTGGGTGCGCCCGGCCCGCGGCGGCAGGACCCGCTGCTGGGCGTTGTCGTAGAGGATCGCGCCGACCCGGTTGCCGCCGTGGGTGAACAGCCGTGCGAGGCTCACCGCCAGCTCGGTGAGGGTGGCGCCCTTGCCGCGGCCGTCCTCCTCGAACCGCATCGACGCCGACAGGTCCAGCACCAGCCAGGCGGTCAGCTCGCGGTCCTCGGTGTACTGGCGCACGTACGGCTCGTCCAGCCGCGCGGTCACGTTCCAGTCGATGTGCCGGACGTCGTCCTCGGGCGTGTACTCGCGCAGGTCGGCGAAGTCGATGCCGGCGCCGCGGAACATGGTGCGGTACGAGCCCTGCAGCTGCCCGTCGAGGCGGCGCAGGACCTGCCACTCCAGGCGGTGCAGCAGGCGGTCGGCGGCGGTGGCCACGGCCTCAGCGGCTTCCGGTGCGCGCCGGCGCCGGGACGGGCACGGCGGCCAGGACGCGGGCCACGATCGTGTCCGGGGTGACGTCGTCGGACAGCGCCTCGTAGGACAGCACGAGGCGGTGGCGCAGCACGTCGGCGGCGAGCTCGCCGAGGTCCTCCGGCACCACGTAGTCCCGGCCGCGGATGAACGCGAGGGCCCGGGCGGCCAGCACGAGGTTGATCGAGGCTCGGGGGCTGGCGCCGAAGGTGACGTACCGCGTGAGGTCGCCCAGTCCGATGTCGGCCGGGTTGCGGGTGGCGTTGGCGAGCCGGACCGAGTACTCGATGAGCGACGGGTCGACGTAGACGTCGTCGACCTGGGCCTGCATGGCGATGAGCCGCTCCGGGTCGACGACGGCCTGGGTCACCGGCTCGGGCAGGATGGCCCGCTCGACGATGACGAACTCCTCGGTGGCGCTCGGGTAGCCGACGAGGACCTTCATCATGAACCGGTCGACCTGCGCCTCCGGCAGCGCGTAGGTGCCCTCCGACTCGATCGGGTTCTGGGTGGCCATGACGAGGAACGGCCGGGGGATGTGGTGCGTCTCCCGCCCGATGGTCACCTGCCGCTCCTGCATCACCTCCAGCAGCGCGCTCTGCACCTTGGCCGGCGCCCGGTTGATCTCGTCGGCGAGCAGCAGGTTGGTGAACACCGGCCCGAGCGCGACCTGGAACTCGCCGCTGGGCTGGTGGTACACCCGCGTGCCCACGATGTCGGCCGGCACCAGGTCCGGGGTGAACTGCACCCGGTGGAACTGCCCGCCGATCGCCGCCGCCAGGGCCTTCACCGCCAGGGTCTTGGCCAGCCCCGGCACGCCCTCCACGAGGATGTGCCCCCGCGCGAGCAGCGCCACCATGAGCCGTTCGAGCAGCGCGTCCTGCCCGACGATGGTCTTGCGCACCTCGTAGAGCACCTGCTCGACGGCGGTGGCGGCGGGCCGGTTGTCTGGTACGTCCATGCTTCGTCCTTACCCGTCTGGTGCCTGCGCGGTTCGGTGTGCCTACTGTTCGGGTGCCCGGTCCCCGCCGCCGGCGCCGAGGGCCGCGCCGATCGGCACGGCGAACCCGACCCCGACGAACGTGCCGGCCGAGGTGGGGTTGGCCAGCGCCACGACGATGCCGATCGTCTCGCCCTTGCCGTTGACCAGCGGGCCGCCGGAGCTGCCGGGGTTGACCGCGGCGTCGAACTGGATCAGCCCGGTGAGCTTCGTGCCGTCG
This sequence comes from Dactylosporangium salmoneum, assembly GCF_039532525.1. Taxonomy (NCBI): domain Bacteria; kingdom Bacillati; phylum Actinomycetota; class Actinomycetes; order Micromonosporales; family Micromonosporaceae; genus Dactylosporangium; species Dactylosporangium salmoneum. The sequence goes on along the minus strand of NZ_BAAARV010000018.1, from coordinate 39,745 downwards.
GGGTTCGCGGCGGTACGGTCCAGCCCCGACACGACGCCGGCCGTGGCACTGCTGGTCAGCCCGAGCTGGTTGCCGATCGCCACGACCGGGTTGCCGACCGCCAGCCGCCCGGAGTTGCCCAGCACGGCCGGCACGAGCACGTCGGGCAGCGTGGCCGGGGCGAGCATCGCGATGTCCAGCGCCGCGTCGGACTGCGCCACCTCGGCCGCCGACTCGGTCCCGTCGCCGAAGCGCACCTTGACCGCGGTCGAGCCCTTCACGACGTGCAACGCGGTGATGATGGTCCCGTCGGCGCTGGCCACCACCCCGGTGCCGGTGGACCCCCCGCCGGGCCCGGCCGCCTCGATCGTCACCACGGACGGCGCCACGGCGGCGTAGATCTGCGCCGTCGTCGGCGGCCCGGACGCGCTCGCCGAGGGCGCCGCCGACGGCCGCGCGGCCGCGGGCGCCCCGCCGGACGAGCCCCCGGCCCGGAACGCCAGCACGGCCGTGACCACGATGGCGAGCACGACGGCCCCGACCCCGATCGCGAGGTCCCGCCGCGTCAGCGCGACGGGCGCCTTCACGCCGTCCGGCGAGACCTCGGCCGCCGCCGGGGGCTGCTCGGGAATGACGCTGACCTCCGGGCCGGCCCACTGACCGGCCGACCGCACGGGCTTCCCGGCTGGGCGCATGTGTCGAACATAACCACGCTTGCTCGGAGAACGGTAAGAACGCGCAGCGGCGACGGCACGCTCAGCGGGTGCTCTCCCGGACGGTCAGCATCGGCGGGACGAGGGTGGCGGCGGGGACCGGGCGGCCCGAGAGCTTGGCCGCGACGAGCTCCACCGCGCGCCGGCCGATCTCCTCCGCCGGGATGCCGACCGAGGTCAGGCGGGGCGTGGCGCGCTCGGCCAGATCGTCCGGGCCGATGGCGACGACCGAGACGTCGCCCGGGACGGCGCGGCCGAGGGCGGCGAAGGCGTCCAGCAGCAGCGGTACCGCGGGCTCGTTGTGCACCACGACGCCGGTGAGGCCGGGGTGGCGGCGCAGCAGCTCCTCCACGGTCGCCCGCACGGCCGCCGGAGACGGGTCGCAGGGCACGGTGGTGCCGGTCAGGCCGCGGCGGCGCAGGGCGTCGTCGAATCCGGCGGCGGTGCGGCGGGCGAAGCCGAGGCCGCGGTCGTACACCTCGGGCGGGGAGCCGACCAGGGCGACCTGCCGGTGCCCCCGGTCGGCCAGGTGGTCCACGCAGGCCGCGCCGGCCGCCGCGAAGTCCAGGTCGATGCAGGTCAGGCCGGCGCCGTCGGCGGGGAAGCCGATGAGCACCGACGGGCGGCCCAGGGTGCGCAGGCGGGGCAGGCGCGGGTCGTGCTCCTCGATGTCCATGACGATGAGCCCGTCGGCGAGGGAGCTGGCCGCGACCCGCTCCAGGCCCTTCTCCCCCTCGTCCTGGGTGAGCAGCAGCACGTCGTGGTCGAAGCGGCGGGCGGCGGCCACGACGGAGATCACGAACTGCATGAGGATCGGCACGTACAGCCCGGTGTACAGCGGCATGATCAGGGCGATGACGTTGGACCGGTTGCTGGCCAGGGCGCGGGCGCCGGCGTGCGGGTGGTAGCCGAGGACCTCGATCGCGGCCAGGACGCGGCGGCGGGTCTCCTCCGAGATGCTGCGCTTGCCGCTCAGGACATACGAGACAGTGCTCGCGGACACCCCAGCCTGCTTCGCCACGTCACCGATCGTCGCCATGGCGACACGGTAGCCGGTCGGCCCGGGAAGCGCTCTCCCGGGAAGATCCGTCGACTATCCATCTTGGATTCCCCGCGTTCGTGACGATGGTAGCCACGGAGAGGAGTCGCAGTGGGTCTGTTGTCACGTGCTGAAACGACCACGGCGCCGCGCGAGGTGCCGCGCGACGTCGAGTCGCTCGAGGAGCTCGTCATCGCGCTGTCCGGGGCGCAGGACGAGGCGAGCACCTGGCGGATCACCGTCGAGTCGGTGGCGAAGTCGCACAAGTGCGACTACGGCGCGGCCTGGCTGCCGGCCGGGCCCGGCGGCGCGCTGGAGATCGGGTTCTGCACCGGCTCCGTCGCCGGGCAGCTGCGCTCCCCCAGCGCCCTCGTCGCCCGGGCCCAGCAGAGCCGGCGCCCGATCTACGTCGGGGACCTCGGGCAGGTGCGGGACTGCCCGCGTTGCGCCGAGGCGGCCAGGGCCGGGATGACCTCGGCGATGATCATCCCGGTGACCCGCGACGGGCGGACCGTGGCCGTGTTCGAGTACTACTCGCGCCAGCGCGTCCACGTCGACGAGTCCCGCACCGAGAAGTGGACGGCGATCGCCCGCATCGCCGAGCTGGCCCGCAGCCAGACGCTCGCCGCGGCCGAGCTGCGGCAGGTGGCCGACGACCGGGCCGCGGTCACCGCCGTGGTCACCGCGCTGGGACAGACCCACGACAGCCAGGCGGCGGTCCGGGGCGCGCTGGACACGGTGCGCAGCGCGTTCGGGTGGGCGTACGCCTCCTACTGGGAGGTCGAGGACCGCGCCACCGGCCCGGTGCTGGTGTTCCGGCACGAGTCCGGCTCGGCCGGCCCGGAGTTCCGGGAGGTGACCCTGTCCGCGACGTTCGCCGAGGGCGTCGGGCTGTCGGGCCGGGCGTGGAAGGCCCGGGACCTCGTGTTCGTGCCCGACCTGGCCGAGCTGACCGACTGCGTGCGGGCCCCGGCGGCGCAGCGGGCCGGGGTGCGCTCCGGGATCTGCTTCCCGGTCATGTCGGGCGGGCGGGTCGTCGGCACCATGGACTTCTTCACCACCGAGCGCATCGCGCTGAGCGACTCGCGGGCCTCGGCGCTGCGCAACGTGCAGCAGCTGGTGTCGCAGCGCCTCGACATCGTGCGGGCCGGCGAGGCGGCCGAGCGCAACGGGCGGATGCTGCTCGACTCGATCTCCCGGCTGCGGGCGGCCAGCCAGGACGCCTCCGGCGTGGCCCGGGAGGCGGTCGACCGCGCCTCGACGATGACCGGCGAGGTCGACGCGCTGGGCCGGGCCTCGGCCGCGATCGGCGACGTCATCAAGATCATCTCATCGATCGCGGACCAGACGAACCTGCTCGCGCTGAACGCGACGATCGAAGCGGCCCGGGCCGGCGACGTCGGCAAGGGCTTCGCCGTGGTCGCGGGCGAGGTCAAGGACCTGGCCCGGGAGACGGCGGCGGCCACCCAGCGGGTCGCCGAGCAGATCGCCGGCATCCAGGACAGCGCCCGCTCGGTGTCCTCCGGCATCCACACCACCAGCGACGCCATCGGGCAGATGGACGCGGTACAGGGCCGCATCACCGCGATCCTGGAGGAGCAGGCCCACCTCGCGCGGCTGCTGAACGAACGTTAGCGGCGGTAGCCGTACCGGTCGTCGTCATCGGAGGAGAAGGCCCGCGCCAGCAGGGCGGCGACCCCGACGCCCACGATGGCGATGCCGACCTGCACGGCGATGACGAGCCAGTCGTACGTGTGCCCGCTCACGGTCAGGTGTTTGTCGCTGTGCAGGTCCCACCGGTCGGCGGCCCAGGTGCCGGCGACGGCGGCGCCCATGCCGATGAGCACGGTGAGGATCAGGCCGATCGGCTGCCGGCCGGGCAGCAGAATCCGGGCGACGATCCCGATGACCGCGCCGAACACGATCGCGGCCACGTAGTCGTGCAGGTGCATCCCGGGGGCCTCCTCGCAGCTGGCTTCTCCAGCTGCATTGTGCCCCCGCCGCGCAAGCTGCTCATCCGGTGGCGAAGTAGCCGACGAACGGCGCCCCGTCCGCCGGCGCCACCGCCAGGTACTCGTTCACCGCGTACGGCGCGGCCGGCAGCCCGGGGCTGCCCTCGCGGACCCGCGCGGTGGCGGCGTCGTAGACGGCGAGGCCGTAGAGGGCGCCGTGGAACAGCGCCGACACGGCCAGGTCCGGCCGGCTCCACAGCAGGCGGCGGGCGGCCGGGTCGACGGCGAAGACGGGGCCGGGGCGGCCGTCGAAGGCACCGCAGACGGTGATGCCGCGGCCGTCGTACCGGCACGGGCCCACGCCGCCGTCCGGCACCAGACCCGGCACCGGCGCGCCGGTCGCCGCGTCGAGCAGCCGCAGCCCGCCGCCGGCGGCCCGGTAGGCGATCAGGCCCGGCCCGGCGCTCCACAGCCGGTCCGCGGCGCCGTCCACCGACCAGGCGGGCGTCCCGTCGGGGAGGCGCAGCGCGACCACCCGGTGCGGCTGCGACGGGCCACCCGTCGTACCCACGGCGTAACCCTCGACCGCGAGGACGCCGACCGTGGCGTCGTGCCAGCGCACCTCGCGGGTGGCCGGGTCCAGCAGCCACGACTGGGCGTGCTCGCCGGCCAGGCCGACCAGCAGCCCGGCCGGTCCCGCGTCGAACACGTTGACGGCGAACCAGCCGCCGGCGCCCGCGCCGTCGGCGACCGGCAGCTCGGCGTGCCAGGCGAGCTCCCCGGTGGCCGGGTCGGCCGCGTCCACCTCGACGGCCCGGTGCCCGCCGTCCGTCGCGACCAGCGCGCCGAAGAGCACGAGGCGGCGTCCCCCGAGCGTGGCGGGCACGGGCCGGGGGTGGGCCGCGTCCGGGTAGGTGTTGGCGGCCAGGGCCGGCATCGCGTACGGGTGCACCGGGGCCGCCTGCCACGCCGGCACCGACGACGGGAACACCGCACCCTGCAGCGGCCCGTCGCCGCTGCGCGGCGCGATCAGCACGGTGTGGCCGTCCAGCGTCACCTCGTAGTCGCCGCGGCCCAGCGAGAAGCGCAGCGGCACCGACGGGCGGGCGAAGCGGGCCGGCGGGTCGAACGCGACCGTCGGTGCCGCGCTGCGCGGATACGGGGCCGGCGGCTCGCGCAGCTGCTCGCAGCCGGCCACGTTCAGGGCCAGCAGGAGACTCAGCGCGACGGCGGCGGTCCGGGTCACCCGCACAGCATGGCCCAGGCCCCGCGTACGGTCGAGGTACACCCACACGAAAGGGACGTCCATGATGCAGCAACGCAGCTTCGACGTGGTGGTGGTCGGGGCCGGCCCGGGCGGCGAGGTCGCGGCCGGACGGCTGGCCGAGGCCGGCCTCGAGGTCGCGATCGTGGAGGACCGCAAGGTCGGCGGGGAGTGCTCGTACTGGGCCTGCATCCCGTCGAAGGCGCTGCTGCGCCCCGGCGAGCTGCTCGCCGAGGCGCGCCGGGTGCCGGGCGTGGCCGAGGCGATCACCGGCCCGCTGGACCCGGCCGCGGTGCTGCGCCGCCGCGACGAGCTCATCGGCGGGCTCGACGACGCCGGGCAGCTGCCGTGGCTGCAGGAGCGCGGGATCACCCTGGTCCGCGGGCGCGGGCGCCTGGACGGCGAGCGCCGGGTCGTCGTCGGCAAGGAGATCCTCGAGGCGCGCAGGGCGGTCATCCTGGCCGGCGGCACCGCGCCGGCCCTGCCGCCGATCGAGGGCCTGGCGGAGGCCTCGCCGTGGACCAACCGGGAGGCGACCACCGCCCGCGAGCTGCCCGGGCGGCTCGTCGTGCTCGGCGGCGGGGTGGTCGGCTCCGAGCTCACCCAGGCGTACGCGTCGCTGGGCACCCGGGTCACCCTGATCGAGGGCGAGCGGCGGCTGCTGCCCCGCGAGGAGGAGTTCGCCTGCGAGCAGGTCACCGCCGCCCTGACCGAGCTGGGCGTGGACATCCGCTGCGGGCAGAAGGCCGCCGGGGTGCGCCGCGAGGGCGACCGGGTCGTGGTCGCCCTCGGCGACGGCAGCACCGCCGAGGGCGACCAGCTGCTCGTGGCCACCGGGCGGGTGCCGGAGTCGCACGACCTGGGGCTGTCCGCCGTCGGCCTGCCCGAGGGCGGCTACATCGAGACCGACGAGCACACCCGGGTGCCGGGCAAGGACTGGCTGTACGTCGTCGGCGACCTCAACGGCCGCGCGCTGTTCACCCACATGGCGAAGTACCAGGCCGCCCTGGCCACGGGGCACATCCTCGGCAAGCCGATTGCCGCCACCCACCTGGCCGACGGACCGGGCGCCCCGCGCGTCATCTTCACCGACCCGCAGGTGGCGGCGGTCGGCCACACGACGGCCTCGGCGAAGGCGGCCGGGCTGGAGGTGCGCGTCGTGGACCTGGGCACCTCGGCCAACGCCGGCGGCTCGTACTACGGCAACGGCGCCCGCGGCACCAGCCGCTTCCTCGTCGACGAGCGGCGCCAACTCCTCGTCGGCGCCACCATCACCGGCTCCGAGGTCGCCGACTTCCTGCACGCCGCCACCATCGCCATCGTCGGGGAGGTCCCGCTGCCCCGGCTGCGCCACGCCATCCCGGCGTTCCCGACGCGCAGCGAGATCTGGCTGTACCTCTTCAACGCCCTCGGCCTGTGAGCGCGGGGCGGGTGAGCCGCGGCGGGAGTTGCGGTTCACCTGCCCCGTCGGCATCCCCGGGCGCGCGATCGTTGCGGCGTGGACATGAAACTCGAGGTACTGGTACTGCCCGTCGCCGACGCCGAGCGGGCGAAGCGCTTCTACGGCGGGCTCGGCTGGCGCCTGGACGCCGACTTCACCGCCCCCGACGGCCTGCGGGTCATCCAGCTCACCCCGCCCGGCTCGGAGGCATCGGTGATCTTCGGCGAGCGGCTCACCACCGCCGCCCCCGGCTCGGTGCAAGGCCTGCACCTGGTGGTGTACGACATCGGCAAGGCCCGCGAGGAGCTCGTCGCCCGCGGCGTGGAGGTGAGCGAGGTCTTCCACGACGCCTACGGGGTCTTCCACCACGCCGGCACCGAGTCCCGGGTCCCCGGACCGCACCCTGACCGGCAGGACTACGGCTCGTTCGCCTCGTTCAGCGACCCGGACGGCAACGGCTGGGTGCTGCAGGAGGTCAAGGTCCGGGCCCCGGGCCGATGAGCGACCTGCGTTTCGGTTCCGCCGGGGAGCTGGCCGCCGCCCTGCGCCGTGCGGCGGCCGCGCACGGCGAGCACGAGAAGGCCCTGGGCCACTACGACGAGGGCTGGCCGGACTGGTACGCCGAGTTCATGATGCGGGACCCGGCGTCGGTACGCTCCCCGCATGAGCCTCAACGATCTTGACCTCGCGGCCGCCGCGGCCCGGGCCGGCGCCGCCGTGGTCCGGGCCCGCTTCGGCGCCGAGCTGGACCGGGTCGACAAGGGCGGCGGCGACTTCGCCACCGCCGCCGACCTGGAGGCCGAGCGGGCCATCCTGGACGTGCTGCGGGCGGCCCGCCCCGCCGACGCGGTGCTGGGCGAGGAGAGCGGCCCCGGCGGCCCGGCCGGCGCCGGGCGGACCTGGCTGGTCGACCCGCTGTGCGGCACGCTGAACTTCGCCGCCGGCGCGATGCTGGTCGCGGTGAACGTGGCCCTGCGCGACGGCGGCGACGTCACGGCGGCGGCCGTCGCCGACCCGTTCGCCGGGCAGGTGTACCGCACGGACGACCCTCTCACCCCATCCGCGCACACCGCGCTGGTCGACCTGAACCTGGACCCGCCGTGGCCCAACGCCCCGGCGTTCCGGGCCGCCCGCCTGCTCACCGAGCCGGGCTTCGAGGCCCGGTTCCGCCCGCGGGTCACCTCGACCACCCTCGCCCTGGCCTGGGTGGCGACGGGCCGGCGGGCCGCCTACCTGACCGACGGCCAGGTGCACGACAGCGTGCACTTCGCCGCCGGCATCGCCCTGTGCCGCGCCGCGGGCTGCGTGGTCACGAACCTCGACGGCGGCCCGGTCGGCACCGGCCGCGGCGGCCTGCTCGCCGCCGCCGACCCGGGCACCCACGCGGCGCTGCTGGACCTCATCCCCCGGTGAGCAGCGGGGCCAGCGCCTCGAGCTGGCGCAGCGCCCCGGCCGCCCCGCCGCCGAGCGGCTGCACCAGCACGTGGTCGGCGCCGGCGTCGCGGTGCGCCCGGACCCGCTGCGCGATCGCCTCCGGCGTGCCCCACGCCACGATGGCGTCGACGAGCCGGTCACTGCCCGCGCCGGTCAGGTCCTCGCCGGTGAAGCCCAGCTCCTTGAGGTTGTTCACGTAGTTGGGCAGCTGCAGGTAGCGCGCGGTGTGCTCGCGGGCGGTCGCCCGGGCCGCCGCCGGGTCCGCCTCGAGCACCACCGCCTGCTCGGGGATGAGCAGCCGGTCGGGGCCGAGCACGGCCCGGGCGCCGGCGGTGTGCTCGGGCGACACGAAGTACGTGTGCGCGCCGCCGGCCCGCTCCCGGGCCAGCTCCAGCATCCGCGGGCGCAGCGCGGCGAGGACCACCGGCACGCCGGGCGGCGGGTCGCCGAGCCCGTCGAGGTACTCGCGCATCCGCCGCAGCGGCTTGTCGTAGTGCTCCACCATCGGCGCGTGGCTGACCCCGAGGCCGAGCAGGAACCGGCCGGGCCACGCGTCACCGAGCAGCGCCGCGGCCGCGCGGGCCGTCCCGGGGTGGCGGGCCCAGATGTTCGCGATGCCGGTGCCGGCCGCGATCCGCGAGGTCGCGGCCAGCCAGACCGCCTCCTGGGCGAAGACGTCGTTGCCGCCCACGACCTCGCCGGTCCAGACGGAGCCGTACCCGAGCTCCTCGATCCGCGCCACCGCCGCGCGCTGGGCCGCCGCCGGCTCTTGCTGCAGCACGTTGACCCACACGCCGGTCCCGCCGAGCGCCCGCCGGGCCTGCTCCACCGTCTCCATGCCGGCCACGTTCCCTGCTCCCGCCGCTTCATGCGAGCGGCTCCCGTACCGTGTGACGAGCCCGACACGTTCGCCGCCTGGGAGGCCATCGTGCTCTCCCAGATCGCCGACCTGGCCGACATCTCCGACCAGGGCCCGCTCGACCCGCAGGCCTACTTCGGCCTGGACGCCCCGCGCCCGGACCACTGCCGCCGCGCGACGAGCCGGCGCTGGTACAACTTCGGGGTCGGCGCCTACCTGGAGTGCGGCACCGCGGGCACCCTGGGCGGCTGGGACGAGGACGACGGCGTGCGCATCCCCGTCCCCGGCCCGGTCGTGTCGCTGTTCGACGAGCCGGAGCCGGGCACCCTCGCCCCGGGCGCCCTCGGCTGGGACGTCCTGTGCGAACTGGCGCGCTGCGGCCAGGAGTACGAGTAGCCGCGGTGCGCGGTCAGGTCGCCAGGGGGACCGTGTCCAGCAGGGACCAGTCGTGGCCGATGTCGGCGGCGGCACGCAGCAGCAGGGGCAGGTGGTGCTCGGTCAGCGTCTCGACGGTGGTCTCGGCGGCGTGGACGGTCACGTTCAGGGCGGCGACCACGCGGCCGTCGCCGCCGCGGACCGGGGCGGCGACCGAGCGGATGCCGGGGGCCAGGTCCTGGTCGGCCAGGGCCCAGCCCTTGGCCCGGACCTCGCGCAGGGCGGCGTCGAGCTCGTCGCGGGACGGCTGCCAGCGCGGGGTGATGCCGGAGCGGCCGGGCTCGGCCAGGGTGCGGCTGAGCTCGTCGGGGGGCAGGGCGGCGAGGAGCACCTTGCCCATGGAGGTGGCGGGCGCCGGGAAGCGGGTGCCGATGGTCACGGCCAGGGTGACGATCTTCGGTACCGCGACCCGCGCCACGTAGACGATGTCGGAGCCGTCGAGCTGGGCCATCGACGTCGACTCGTTGGTCTGGGCGACCAGGCGCTGCATGTGCGGGCGGGCCACGTCCCACAGGCTCAGCGCGTTGACGTAGGCCATGCCCAGCTCCAGCACCCGCGGCGTGAGCGCGTAGCCCCGCTCGGCCGCCCGGACGTACCCCAGCTCCTCGAGCGTGAGCAGGATGCGCCGGACGGTCGGGCGGGCCAGGCCGGTGGCGGCGGCGATCTCGCTGAGCGTCATCACCGGCCGGCCCGGGCGGAAGCAGCGCAGCACGTCGAGCCCGCGGGCGAGAGCCTCGATGAAGTCCGGTCCCGCGTCGCGTGCCATGACGTCCTCTCCGACGAAGCCTGTCAGGAAGCGGGGTCCCGCTTCCAGTCCGTGTAGGTGTACGGATTGTCCATCACCGTGGTTTCCGGGATGTCGGGGTTCATGCCCTTGTCCCAGGCCTCGGGTCCCATGACGCCGATGAGGTACTCGACGGTGCGCTCCACGTCGGCGCGGACCTTGGCCAGGTCGGCCCCGACCAGGCGGTGCTCGTGCTTGACGAGGCGGCCGTTGACGACGACGGAGTGCACGTCGGCGCGCTGGGCCTGGAAGGCGACGTGGCCGTACGGGTTGAGGATCGGGAACATCACGGGCGAGGCGTCGTTCTTCAGCAGTACGACATCGGCCTTCTTGCCCGTCTCGAGGCTCCCGACGACGCCGTCGAGGCCGAGGGCCCGGCTGCCGCCCCGGGTGGCCCAGTCGACGACCTGCTCGGCGCGCAGGTGCACGTGGGTGACCGTCTCGGCGCGCTCGTGCGCGGCGAGGTGCTCGCGGGAGCGGTCGGCGCCGAGGGTACTGCGCATGGCCGAGAACAGGTCGCCGCTCCACCAGACGCTGGTGTCCATGGACAGCGAGACGCCGATGCCGTGGTCGCGCAGCTGCCAGGTGGGCGGGTACCCCTGCCCGGCGCTCTGCTCGCTCTCCGTGGAGACCGACACCGAGCCGCCGGTCGCCGCGATGCGGTGGTAGGAGTCCGCGGTCAGCGTGGCCGCGTGCACGTACACGGTCTGCGGGGTCATGAACCCGTGCTCGTGCATGAGCCGGATGCCGTCGTCGTTGGTGGCGCCCCACACGCCGGCGTGGGTCGTGACCGGCACGCCGAGGTCGCGGGCCACCTCGAAGGCGGCCTTCTCCGGGAACGCGGGGTCGCCGGTGACGTCGAAGGCCATCTGGAAGCCCAGCATGTCGCCGCCGCGGATGCGCCGCTCGACGAAGTCGCGGAACTCCGGGGCGGCCGACCATTCCCAGGGGCCCTGCTGGATGTTGCCGTAGGCGAGGACGAAGCGGCCGGGGACCGACTCGAGGGCGTCGGCGGCGGCGTCGGCGTGCTGCGGGGTCTGCAGGCCGTGCGACCAGTCGACGGTGGTGGTGACGCCGGCGTCGAGGGCCTCCCAGGCGGCCAGGACGTTGCCGGCGTAGATGTCCTCGGGCCGGAAGTGCCTGCCGGACTCGAGGTAGTACCAGACGAAATACTGCGTCAGGGTCCAGTCGGCGCCGTAGCCGCGCATCGCCGTCTGCCACATGTGGCGGTGGGTGTCGATCATGCCGGGCATGACGATGCCGCCGGTCGCGTCGATCTCGACGGCGCCCGGCGGGGCGGTCAGGTTCGGGCCGATCCCGGCGATGCGCTCGCCGACGATCAGCACGTCGGTGCCGGGCAGCACCGTGTGGGCGTCATCCATGGTGAGGACCAGGCCGTTGCGTAAGAGCACGGCGCTCATCGCGGGCTCCAATCTCGGACATCAGTCCGCCAGGCGGTCAGTTTGGCCAGGTGCTGGAATTCTGGGCTCGGCGTTGTATCGTGTCAACGACTTGCGGACAACTGTCCGCTGGACGGGCAGGAGGTGCCGTGGGTCCACTCGACGGGCTGCTGGTGGCGGACTTCTCGCGGATCCTCGCGGGGCCGTACGCGACGATGCTGCTGGCCGACCTGGGCGCCGACGTGATCAAGGTCGAGGGGCCGGGCGGCGACGACACCCGCACCTGGATGCCCCCGACGCGCGACGGCGTCTCGACGTACTACCTCGGCATCAACCGCAACAAGCGCAGCATCGCCCTGGACCTGCGCCGGCCCGAGGACCTGGCCGCCGGCCGGGAGCTGGCGGCGCGGGCGGACGTGCTCATCGAGAACTTCAAGCCGGGCGGCCTGGCCCGCTTCGGGCTCGACTACGACACCGTGTCGGCCGGCAACCCCGGCATCGTCTACGCCTCCATCAGCGGCTTCGGCTCGGGTGCCGGCGCGGCCCTGCCCGGCTACGACCTCATGGTGCAGGCGATCTCCGGGCTGATGAGCCTCACCGGCGACCCGGACGGCCCGCCCTTCCGGGCCGGCATCTCCGTCTTCGACGTGATGGCCGGGATGCACGCGGGCCTGGGCATCCTGGCCGCCCTGCACCACCGGCACGGCACCGGCCGCGGCCAGCGCCTCGAGGTCAACCTGCTCTCCTCGGCGCTGTCGGGCCTGGTCAACCACAGCAGCGGCTACGTGGCCGGGGGCAGCGTGCCGTTCCGGATGGGCAACGCGCACCCGAGCCTGTTCCCGTACGAGCCGCTGCCGACGGCCGACGGCGAGCTCGTCGTCATCGCCGGCAACGACGGGCAGTTCCGCAAGCTGTGCGCGGTGCTGGGCGTGGAGCACCTGCTCGACGACCCGCGATTCGCCCGCAACCAGGACCGCACCGCCAACCGCGAGGCGCTGCGCCCGCTGCTGGTCGAGGCCCTGGCCGCGAAGGGCAAGGACGAGTGGTTCGCGGAGCTGATCGCGGATGGGGTGCCGTGCGCGCCGATCAACACCATCGACGCCGGGGTCGCCTTCGCCGAGTCGCTCGGGCTGGAGCCCGTGGTGGCGCCGGGCGGGGTGCCCAGCGTACGCAATCCGATCAGGTTCTCGGCCACCCCGGCCCGGCACGAGCTGCCGCCGCCGGGGCTGGACGAGCACGGCGAGGAGATCCGGCAGTGGCTGAAGAGCTGAGCTTCCCGACCGGCATCGGCACGTCCGACGCCGACCAGATCCGGCTGCTGGGCCAGGACCTCGCGGCCGACCTCATGGGCAAGGTCGGCTTCGGCGAGCTGGCCTTCTGGCTCGTCGCCGGGCGACGCCCCTCCCCCGGCGAGACCCGGGTGTTCGAGGCCGTGCTGGTCGCGCTGGCCGACCACGGCTTCACCCCGACGGCGATCGCGGCCCGGGTCACGTACGCCTCCGCCCCTGAGTCCCTGCAGGGCGCCCTGGCCGCGGGCCTGCTCGGCGGCGGCTCGCGCTTCCTGGGCGTCACCGAGGACACCGGCCGGTTTCTGCACGACACGTTGAACAACTCGGACATCTCCGATGTCGAGGATCTCGCGACCCACGCCGTGGCGACGGCGAAGGGCCGCATCCCGGGCCTGGGCCACCCCGTCCACAAGGTCCAGGACCCCCGCACACCGGTGCTCATCGCCATCGCCAAGGAGGAGGGCTTCTACGGGCCCCACCTGCGGCTGTTCGAGGCGATCGGGCGCGTGCACCCCGCCATCCTCGGCAAGACCCTGCCGCTCAACGGCGCCGGCGTCTGCGGCGCGGCGCTGGCCGACCTCGGCCTGCCGGTCGACATGCTGCGCGGCTTCGCCCTGCTCGCCCGCGCCGCCGGCCTGCTCGGCCACCTCGCCGAGGAGCGCCGCACCGGCCTCGGCCTCGAGATCTACCGGACCGTCGACCGCAATGCCGCCTACGTCGCAGGAAAGGACTGACCCGTGGCCAACATCGTCGCGGTGATCGCCTCGACGCACCACCCCTTCTACTACAAGGCCAGCACGGCCACCGGCGAGGACCGCCCGCCCTTCGCCGACGAGTGGGTCGCCAAGATCCTGAAGTTCCGCGAGACCCTGACCCGCGCCCGGCCCGACGTCCTCGTCATGGTCGGCTCCGACCACTTCCACCAGCTGTGGCTGGACAACATGCCGCAGTTCCTCGTCGGCAAGGCCCCGTCCTACGACGCCAACTGGTACAACGAGGAGCGCGAGTTCGGCCTGCCGAGGCTGTTCCTGCGCGGGCAGGAGGACCTCTCGGCGTACATCCTGCGCGAGGGGCTCGACGCGGGCTTCGACCTGGCGTTCAGCAACGAGCTGCGCATCGACCACAGCATCACGTGCCCGATCATCACCCTGCGCCCCGACGCCGACCTGCCGATCGTGCCCATCTACACCAACATCTTCGCCCCGCCGCTGCCGCAGCCGAAGCGGTTCGTGCAGCTGGGCCGGACCATCCGGGAGCTGGTCGAGTCCTGGCCGAGCGACCTGCGGGTGGCGGTCATCGGCACCGGCCACCTGTCCCTGGAGCTCGGCGGCCCCCGCCAGTTCGGCCCGCACGGCCCCGACCCCGAGTTCGACCGGCGGGCCGTGGAGTGGATCGCCACCGGCGACCTCGACGGGTGCCTGTCCGAGGTGACCCTGGACAGCCTGCACGCGCCGGGCAACGCCACCCACGGGTTCATGGACTTCATGCTCATGATGGGCGTCGCCGGGGCGGGCCGGAAGGCCGACTACGTCGACACCTTCGACCTGTTCCACACCATGGAGGCGTACTTCACCTGGTACCCGGACGGAGCACCGGCATGAGCAAGTACCTGCTGAACAAGTTCCTCTACACGGTCGACCGGGACCCCGACCTCGTCGAGCGCTACCGCGACGACCCGGCCGGCACGGTGGAGTGGTGGGAGCGCACGCTCGGCCCGTCGCTGCTGAACTGCCACAGCGGGGAGGCCACCACCTGGCTCGCGTTCACCGACGAGGAGCGCGGCGCCCTGGCCGCCCACGACCACGTCGCCCTGTTCGCCCTCGGCGCCCACCCGTTCCTGACGCTGACGCTGTTCATCGCCATGTTCGAGCGCGACCACACCGAGCCCCTCGCGTACCAGAAGCGCTACGGGGAACTGCTCGGGCACTTCTCGCTGCCGTACCCGGACATCGCCACCTGATGCGCGCCGTCCTCATCCTGCGCTGCGGCCGCCCGCCGGTCGTCGCCGACCACTTCGACCCCGCCCCGGCCGCCCCCGCCCCCGGCCTCGCCGAGGTCACGGTCGCCGCCGCCCCGGTCACGCCGCTGGACGTGTTCTGCGCCAGCGGCACGTCGTACTTCGGCTCCCCCGCCGTCCCCTACGTCCCCGGCGTGCAGGGCGTCGGCGCGCTGGGCGACGGCACGCTGGGCGACGGCACGCCCGTCTGGTTCGCCACCGACGCCGGCATGCGCCCGGGCAACGGCAGCATGGCCGAGCGCGCCCGGGTCCCCCACGAGGACGTCGTCCCCCTGCCCGAGGGCGCCGACCCGAGGCTCGTCGCCGCGCTCGGCCTGTCCGCCGTCGCCGCCTGGCAGGCACTCGCCGGCACCGGCGACCTCCGCCACGGCGAGCAGGTCCTGGTCCTCGGCGCCGGCGGCGTCGTCGGCCAGGCCGCGGTGCAGATCGCCCGCCTGCTCGGCGCCCGCCGGGTCGTCGCCGCGGCCCGGTCCGCGCTCGCCCAGGAGCGCGCCACCCGGCACGGGGCCGACGCGGTGGTACCCCTCGACGACACCGACGACGCCGACACCCTGGCCGCGCGCCTGCGCCCGGCCCTCGACGGCCCCGTGGACCTCGTCCTCGACCCCCTGTTCGGCGTCCCGGCCGCCGCGGCCCTGCGCGTGCTGCGCCCCGGCGGCCGCCTCGTCAACCTGGGCGGCTCGGCCTCCCCGACGGCGCCCATCGACTCGGCCACGCTGCGCAGCGGCTCCCTGCGGATCCTCGGCTACACGAACAACGCCCTGTCCAAGGCCGAGCGCGCCGAGACCCTGCGGACGGTGGCCGCCCACGCCGCCGCGGGCCGCCTGACCGTGGACTTCGACGCGGTACCGCTGGACGCCGCCCCCGACGCGTGGACCGCCAGCTCCTCCCGGATGGTGCTGCTGCCTCAGTCGTAGTCGTAGACGGTCGTGGCGACGTCACGCTCGCACAGGGCCGCCGTGACGAGCGGCTCGATGCGCTCCCAGCGGCCACCCGCCAGGCCGCAGCCGATCCGGGGCATGTGCACCGAGGCGTTCAGCGCGAGCGCGTGCCCGGCGAGGGTGGCAAGGGCCGTGGCGACGGCGTCGTACCGGATCGGCGGCCCGTTGCTGCCGGTCCGCATCCCGTGCTGGGCCACCATGTTCGCCACCCAGGTGTCCGGGCGGACCTGCACCAGCTGGACGGCCCCGAGCCCGAAGTCGTTGCCGGCCCGCTCCCGGTGCCAGCGCCGGTACGCCCGTTCCGGCTCCGGCCAGCGCCGCGAGATCGCGAGGACGAAGCCCTTGCCCCACCCGCCCAGGTCGTTGCACACGTGCGCGATGATCTTCCGACCGGCGGCCTGGGGGCTGGTCGCGTCGCCCCGGACAATGCTCAGCGGTACCACGGGACCAAGCCTATGGTGGGTCGATGCCCGCCCTCCACCGCCGCCCGTACGCGTCCGGCGAGGCGGCCGCGGTGGCCGCCCTCATCCATCACGGCGGCCGAGGTCGAGGACGTGGTCCCCCACGAGGTCCGCGACCCGGCCACCGACACGCTGGTGATCACCGGCGCGGACGGCCGGCCGGTCGCCGCGCTCGTCCCGACGCCACCGGAGGGCGGCGACCGGGTCGAGCTCATCGGCGGCGTACACCCCGACCGGCACGGCGAGGGCATCGGGCGCGAGCTGCTGGCCTGGCAGCTCGCCCGCGCCGAGACCAGGCGCGCCGAGCTCGACGAGGACCGGCCCCCGGCGTCTACGCCCGGGCCGGCTTCACCGTCGCCCGGCGCGTCGTCGCCTGCGGGCGCGAGCTCACGCCGTCAGCTGGTCGCGCAGCAGGGCGGTGAGGGCGTCGCGGTCGACCGCGCCCTTCTCGGCGAGGGCGGTGAGCGCCTTGACGCCGGGGTCGGCGGGGTGGTCGAGGACGATGACCGCGACCGGCTCGGTGAAGTTCTTGCAGGAGTTGGTGCACTCGAAGTACGGCTGCGTGAAGATCGTCGCCGTCCCGAGCGCGGTCTGCACGGTGCTCGCCCCGTCGCGGCGCTCCGCCGGGATGTCGTCGGCGGTGCGGAAGACGCCGTGGCGGCCGTTGCCGGGGCGGGCGTTGTCGCCGACGGCCACGCAGGTGGTGGCGAAGGCGACGAGCCGCACGACGCGCCCCTGGCCGAGGGTGACGGTCACGGCCACGGCCGGGCAGCCGTCCGCGCCGGGCGTCTGGGTGGTGAGCCGCTGGCCGGCGCCGAGGCGCACGTGGAAGGCGACCGGGCCGTCGACGGACGCCACGGTCGGCGAGCTCATCGGTGTCTCGGGTGCCGCGGGTGTACCGTGGCAGCCCGCCACCAGCGCCAGCAGCGCCGCGACCGGCAGCAGGCGACGGCTCATGGCTCGACCGTGAGGGTCACGGCGCCGATCCCGATCGTGTCGCCGGGCGCGACCTGCACCGCGCCGCTCACCGGCTGGTCGTTGACCGTCGTGCCGTTCGTCGAGCCGAGGTCGGCGACGGTGAGGGCCCGGCCGTCGTACTGCAGCCGCGCGTGCATCCGCGACACCCCCTCGTCGCGCAGCCGCAGGTCCGCCTGCCGCCCGCGGCCGATGACCGTCGTGCCCGACTGCATCGTGTACCGCCGGCCGTCGCCCAGCAGCAGCCCGATCCCCCGCCCGGCCTCGTCGGCCCGGCGCGTGCGGGCCCGCCGCACGTCGGCCAGGACCCGTACCTCCCCCGGCGGCACCTCCTCGTCGGGCTGCACGTCGACGACGACCGCATCGCGCACCTCCCAGCCCTGCTCCCGCAGCCACTCGGCCTGCGCGGCCGCGAGCGCCGGGGCGTGCCCGGCCGCGTGCGGGTGCTCGTCCGGCGCGACGAGGACGAGGTAGCTGTTCGGCGCCAGGGTCTGCTCGCCGACCTCGGCCTCGCGCTGCATCGCGTGCAGGATCGCCAGCCGGTCCAGACTCATGCGCGCGAGTCTAGTCACTGCCCGTACGCGGCCCTGATCAGGGCGATGAGGTCGTCCAGGCCGGCGGGCGGGTCGTCGCGCCACCACGCCAGCCAGACGTGGATCGCCGGGGCGTCGCGGACCCGGCGGTACGCCACGCCGGGCCGCGGGTTCTGGTTGGCGGTCGCCTCCGAGGTGAGCCCGACCGCCTGCCCGGCGGCGATGAGCGTGAGCCACTCGTCCACGCCGCCGGTGCGGCGCACCGTCGCCGGCCCGCCCCCGGGCGGCCACAGGTCCAGGGTCGTCGTCCCCGTCCGGGCGTCGATGGCCATCGTGTACCGCGTGAGGTCGTCCAGCCGCACCGAGCGGCGCCGGGCCAGGGCGTTGTCGGTGGCCACCGCCGCGCACCGGGTCTCCACCCCGACCAGCGCCGTGCCGAAGCGCGGGTCCTCGATCGCCCGGCGGACCACGGCCACGTCCGCGCTGCCGTCGCCCAGCCCGGCGCTGGGGGTGTTGGACTGGACGAAGACCAGCGGTACCGCGGGATGCGCCGCCGCCCAGGCCCGCTGCACCCGCCGGGTGTGCTTGCCCATCGCCGCCCAGGCGTAGCCGACGCGCAGCTCGGTGCGGGACCGCTCGACCGCCCGCCGCAGGTGCGCGACCTCGTCCAGCACCGCCCGGGCCCGGACCAGGGCCTGCGTGCCGGCCGCCGTGAGGCGCACCTGGCGGGTGGTGCGGGCGAGCAGCCGCACGCTGAGCGCCGCCTCGAGCCCGGCCACCGACCGCGACACCGCCGCCTGCGACAGCCCGAGGTCCGCCGCCGCATCGGTGAACGTCCCGGCGTCGACGACGGCCACGAACGCGCGCAGCTGCCGCAGCTCCAGATCCATGCGTCCAGCGTATGGATCTCTCGCTCGCCGCATTTCTCGGGGGCCTCTCACCAGCCCAGACTGGTGTCGTGAAACTCAGGCTCGCCCTCGCGACGATGATCGCCTCCGCCGCCGGCAACCAGGCCGGCGCCGCCCTCGGCGCCAAGGCGTTCCCCGCGATCGGCCCGGCCGGCGTGGTCGCCGTGCGGCAGTTCGTCGCCGCCGCCGTGCTGCTGCCGGTGGCCCGCCCCAACCTGCGTCGCTTCACGTGGTCGCAGTGGTGGCCCACCCTCCTGCTCGGCCTGGTCTTCGCCACCATGAACCTCAGCCTGTACACGGCCGTCGACCGGGTCGGTCTGGGCCTGGCGGTGACCCTGGAGTTCCTGGGCCCCCTGGCCGTGGCCCTCGCCGGCTCCCGCACCGGCGCCGACCTGGCCTGCGCCCTGCTCGCCGGCGCCGGCGTCTACGTGCTGGTGCTGCCCGGCCCGAGCAGCGACTACGCGGGCATGGCCCTGGGCCTGCTCGCCGCCGCCTGCTGGGCCGCCTACATCCTGCTCAACCGCCTGATCGGCGCCCGGCTGCCCGGCCTGCAGGCCCCGGCCGCGGCCACCACCGTCTCGGCCGTCCTGTACGTCCCGGTGGCCCTCGTCATGGCGCTGCACCACCGCTTCACCCTCGCCGGGGTCGGCTGGGCGATCGGCGCGGGCGTGCTGTGCTCGGTGGTGCCGTACGCGGCCGATCTGGTCGCGCTGCGCCGCATCCCGACGCGCTTCTTCGGGCTGCTGCAGAGCGTGCACCCGGTCTTCGCCGCACTGGCCGGCGCGGTCATCCTCGGCCAGGTCCCGCCCGCCCACGTGTGGCTCGGCATCGCCGTCGTCGTCGCCGTCAACGCCACCGCCGTCTCCCTGGCCGCCGCCCGCCACCGCAGCGCCCCGGCCCCGCACCCGGCCCCGGCGCCCGAGCCCGCCCCGGTGCCCGCTCCCGAGCCCGCCCCGGTGCCCGCCTGAGCCCGGCCGGGTCAGTGTTCGCCCAGGAAGCCGCCGGACTGGCGGGACCACAGGGTGGCGTACAGGCCCTCCTGGGACAGCAACTCGTCGTGGGTGCCCTCGGCGACGATGCGGCCGGCGTCCAGGACCACGATGCGGTCCATGCGGGCGATGGTGGACAGGCGGTGGGCGACGGCCAGCACAGTGCGGCCGGCCATCACGCGCTCCAGCGACTCCTGGATGACGGCCTCCGTCTCCGAGTCCAGGGCCGAGGTGGCCTCGTCCAGGATGAGGATCGGGGCGTCGCGGTGCAGGGCGCGGGCCAGGGCGATGCGCTGGCGCTGGCCGCCGGACAGGCGCACGCCGCGCTCGCCGACGCGGGCGTCGTAGCCGCCGCGGCCCTCGGGGTCGCGCAGGGTGGCGATGAAGCCCGCGGCGGCGGCCGCGCGGGCAGCGGCCTCGATGCCGGGCAGGTCCCCGGGGCCGATGTTCTCGCGGACCGAGCGGTGCAGCAGCGTGGTGTCCTGGGTGACCATGGCGATGTGGCGGCGCAGGCTCTCCTGGGTCACCGCCGAGATGTCCTGGCCATCGATCTCGATCGTGCCCGACTCCGGCTCGTAGAACCGCAGCAGCAGGTTGACGAGGGTGGACTTGCCGGCGCCGGAGCGGCCGACCAGGCCGACCCGCTCGCCGGGGGCGATGCGCAGGGTCAGCCGGTCCAGGCCGCCGGCGCCGTTGCCGTAGTGGTGGCTGACGGCCGTGAACGCGATGGCGCCGCCGGTGACCGACAGGGTGGTGGCGTCCTCGCGGTCGGCGGCCTCGAGGGGCTGGGCCACGGTGGCGAGGGACTGGCGCAGCGCGCCGACCGCGCCGAACAGGGCCGAGACGGAGTCCAGCAGCCACTCGGCGAGGGACATGATCCGGAAGCTCAGGGCGAGCGCGGTGGCGACCAGGCCGAGCGGGGCGGCGCCGGTCTGCCAGAGCAGGATGCTGTAGCCGACGAGGCCGGCGAGCAGGACGCCGCCGAGGAGGTACAGGGCGGCGTTCATGGTGACCTCGAGCCGCTGGACGCCGAGGTGGGCGCGGCGGGCGCCGGCGAAGACCGTGCGGGCGGTGCGCTCCTCGGCCGCGCGGTCGGCGAGCAGGGCCAGGGTGTCGGCGTTGGCGTACGCGTCGACGAGCAGGCCGGTCAGGGCGGAGCTCGCGTCCTGCTGGCGGGCCGATGCGCGGCGGTAGCGCGGGATGACGTACCACATCAGGCCCAGGTAGCAGGCGAGCCATCCGGCGAGGGGCACCAGCAGCCGGGGGTCGGCGTCGGCCATGAGCCAGGCCGAGCCGGCGATGAACGCGACGAGGTAGGCCAGCGCGTGGACCGTGGTGTAGATGCAGGTGGTCGCGGCGGCCCCGCCGTCGCGGACCCAGGTGGCGATCCGGCCGGCGAAGTCGCGGCGGAACCATCCGACGGGCTGGCGGGACACGTGGCGGTGGGCGCGCCAGGTGGCCAGCGTCAGCGCGTTGGGCCGCAGGGCGATGTCGTCGAGCGACTCGCGCGCCAGGTGCACGGCGGGCCGCACGATCAGCACGAGGGCGGCGGCGCCGAGCAGCTCGCGCCCGTGCTCCGCCCAGAACGTCTCCGGGGCCGCGACGGCGAGCAGGTCGACGAGGCGCCCGGCGTAGGCGACGAGCCAGACGTCGACGGCCGCGCACCCGACGCAGAGCGCGAGGCTGGCGGCGACGACGGCACGGACGGGGCGCAGCGCGCGCCACAGATATCGCGGTACGGCGGCCGGCGGGGCGGCCACCGCGCCCCCGGCTACCTCGTCCTGGAACGGGTCGACGGCGCGGGCGAGCAGGCGGAACAAGCGTTGCCTCCGGAGGGGATCGACAGCGGAACCGGCATGGTGCGCGAGGTCGTGCCGATCCGAGTCATGCGCCGATCTCCCCTCGTGACGGTGCGATCACCCTTCCCGGGCCGACGTTAGCCATCGCCCCCGATGATCGCCATGGATTTCCAGGCGGCAAGCCGGCGGGGGCCGGCGCAGGACGGCACCGGACGGGTCAGGGCGCGGTGAAGTCGGTGGCGTGGTCCTCGGCCCAGGTGGCGAACGGGAGCGGTTCGCAGGAGGACGTGCCGGCCCACGCTGCCGCGGGCGCCGATCACCAGGGTCTTGTCGTTCACGCCGACCAGACTGTCGGCGGGGCCTGGGCGGCGCCTGCGACCGGCGGGTGACGGTGCGGATTTCGACACGCAGGCCGTGACCGGCGGCGGGATTCGACGCTCAGGTGAGCCGCTCCCGGACCGCCAGCACCGCGGCCACCACGCGGTCCAGCTCGTGGCGCAGCTCGTCCAGGGCGGCCGTCTCCTCGCCGGGCAGGCCGGACCGGGCCCGGGTCTCGAACTCGCCGCTCAGGCGGGCCAGGGTGACGGCGCCGACGTTGCCGGCGGCGCCGGCCAGGGTGTGGGCGGCGCCGGCCGCGGCCGGGGCGTCGCGCTCGGCGATCGCCGTGGCCAGGCGGTCGAGGGTGCCGGGGGCCTTGTCGCAGAAGGAGCCGAGCACGCGGCCCACCAGCGCGAGCTCCTGCGGCGACGGGTCCTCGTCGTCGGTCAGCTCGCGGACCCTCGCCCTGATGTCGTCCTCGAGCGCACCGGACACCGGCGCACCGGGGGCTGCGGTGGCGCCGGCGAAGGTGGTCAGGGCGGCGGCCAGGTCCGCCGGGCGGACCGGCTTGGTCAGGTAGTCGTCCATGCCGGCGGCCTCGCAGGCGGCGCGGTCCTCGATCAGCGCGCTCGCGGTGAGGGCGACGATGTGCGGCTGCGCGCCGGCGGGCAGCTCGGCGCGGATCCGCCGGGTCGCGTCCAAGCCGTCCAGGACGGGCATCTGGACATCCATGAGCACCACGTCGTACCGCACCCGCCTGACGGCCTCCACAGCCTCCGCCCCGTTGGCGGCCACGTCCGCGCGATGGCCGAGCTTGGCCAGCATCATCGTGGCGACGGTCTGGTTGACCTGGTTGTCCTCGGCGACCAGGATGCGCAGCGGGCGCTGGCGCGGCGCCTCGGCGGCCGGGGCGGGGCGCACGGCCGGGCGGCCGGTCAGCACCCGGCCGAGGGCGGCGTGCAGGGCGGCGGCGCGGGCCGGCTTGGTCAGCACGGCGGCGAACTGGCGGCTGAGGCCGGGGTCGGCGTGCCAGCTGACGCTGCTGAGCAGGATGAGGGGCATCCCGGCCAGGCGCGGCACCGCCCGCAGCCGCCCGGCCAGGTCGGCCCCGTCGCCGTCGGGCATGTGCATGTCCAGCAGCGCCACGTCGTAGCCGTCGCCGGCCGCGGCGACCTCCATGGCCTCGCCGGCGGAGGCGGCCACGGTGCAGGTCATGCCCCAGCCGGCCAGCTGGGCCCGCAGCACCCTGCGGTTGGCGGCGTTGTCGTCGACGACGAGCGCGGTGCGGCCGGTGAGGTCGATGGGCGTGGCGGCGGCCTCGGGGCGTTCGGCGGAGACCTGCAGGACGGCGGTCACGGTGAACGTGGAGCCCTCGCCGGGGCGGCTGGTGACGGTGATGTCGCCGCCCATGGCGCGGGCCAGGCGGCGGCTGATGGCCAGGCCCAGGCCGGTGCCGCCGTACGTGCGGGTGGTGGACGCGTCGACCTGGCTGAACGAGCGGAACAGCCGGTCCATGCGCTCCGGCGGGATGCCGATGCCGGTGTCGGCGACGGCCAGGCAGACCCGCAGGCGGCCGTCCGGGAGCGGCTCGGTGCGGGCGGTGACCACGATCTCGCCGCCCGCGGTGAACTTCACCGCGTTGGAGAGCAGGTTGACCAGCACCTGGCGCAGGCGGGTGACGTCGCCGCGCAGCGGCGGGGCGTCGGTCACGTCGGCGACGAGCTCCAGGCCCTTGCCGGCGGCGGTGACGGCGACGAGGGCGAGGGCGCTGTCGACGCAGTCGCGCAGGTCGAACACGGCGTGCTCGAGCTCCAGCTGGCCGGCCTCGATCTTGGAGAAGTCGAGGATGTCGTTGATGATCGCGAGCAGGGACTCGCCGCTGTCGCGCACGGTGCCGGCCAGCTCGCGCTGCTCGTCGCTGAGGCCGGTGTCCAGCAGCAGGCCGGTCATGCCGATGACGGCGTTCATCGGGGTGCGGATCTCGTGGCTCATGGTGGCCAGGAACGCCGACTTGGCCTGGGTGGCGGCCATCGCCTCGTCGCGGGCGCGCAGCACGACCCGGGTGGCCTCGTCGACGGCGGCGGCCATCTCGGCCAGCTCGACCGGGCCGTTGCGGGCGCCGCGGCCGCCGCCCGGGCCGGCCGGTTCGCCGGTGGCGACGCGCCGGGCGGCGGCGGTCACCTCGGCGATCGGCCGGGTCACCTTGCGGGTGGCCCACAGGGCGCCGGCCGCGGCGAGCAGCGCGGTGCCGAGCGTGGCGGCGATGATGGCCCGGCGGGTCTGGGTGGCGTCGCGGGCGGTCTGGCGCTGCTTGGCGTCGAGCAGCGCCAGCCGGCCGGCGCGGATCTCGTCGAGGCCGGCCTCGATGCGGGCCATGTCGCGGGCGCCGCGGTCGGTGTCGACGAGCCGCTGGGCCTCCTCGAAGCCGTACTCGCGGCGCAGGGTGATGGTCAGGTGCAGCTCGGCGAGCTTGTCCGACAGCGGGCCGCGCATGCGCACGATCGCGCCGTGCTGGTCGGGGTCGCCGGCGGTGGCGGCCTCCAGGCGGGCCATGGTGGCGTGGACCCGCCCGACGGCGGCGGTGTAGGGCCCCAGGTACTCCTCGTCTCCCGTGATGATGTAGCCACGCTGGCCGCGCTCGGCGTCGTGCAGCTCGCTGCGCAGCTCCTCGGCGTCGTCGAGCACGGCGTGGCCGGCCTCGGCCTGGGCCCGGGCGGCCACGAGCACGCCGATGCGGTCGTAGGAGACGACCCCCACGAGCAGCAGCCCGCCGATGGCCAGCAGGTAGCCGGCGGCGAGCAGCCGCGCCACCGTCCAACCCCGCAGCTGCCGCCGAGCGGGCTCCTCCACACCCGTCTCATCGCCCGGACGGCGCCGGAGTTGAGCGTCACGCCGCGTCGGGTGGGCCCGGGAGGTGGATGCGCATCAGGGCGCCGCCGGACAGGGCGGCCTCGGCGGTCAGGATGCCCCCGTGGGCGGTGACGATGTCGTGGGCGATCGCCAGGCCGAGCCCGGTGCCGCCGCCGGAGCGGGAGCGGTCGTCGTCGAGCCGGACGAAACGGTCGAAGATGCGCTCGCGCTCCGCCTCGGGGATGCCGGGGCCGTCGTCGGCGACGGTGATCTCCGCGGTACCGCCGGCGGCGCTCAGGGTCATCTCGACGTTGCCCTTCGCGTGGGCGGCGGCGTTGTCCAGCAGGTTGCGCAGGACGCGCTGCAGGTGGTGGGCGTCGCCGCTGACCCGGACCGGGGCGACGCCGACGGTGACGCGCAGGTCGGGGCGCTGGGCGGCGAGGCGCTCGCGCTCGGCGTACACCAGGTCGTCGAGGTCGACGTCCTCGCGGCGCAGCTGCAGCCCCTTCTCGTCGACGCGGGCCAGCAGGAGCAGGTCGGCGATGAGCCGGGCCATCCGCTCGCTCTCGCGGTGCATCCGGGTCACGTGCGCGCCCGCGGACGGGGGCAGGTCGGCCGCCTCGAGCAGGTCGAGCCCGGCGTGGATGGTGGCCAGGGGGCTGCGCAGCTCGTGCGAGGCGTCGGCGACGAAGCGGTGCTGGGCGGCCGTGGCCGCCTCGATCCGGTCGAGCATCGTGTTCATGGTGGTGGCCAGGGCGGCGATCTCGTCCGCGGTCGGCGGCACCGGCAGCCGGGTGTGCAGGCTGCGGCCGGTGATCGTGTCGGCCTGGCGGCGCATCGCGTCGACCGGGCGCAGGGTGCGCCCGACGAACAGGAAGGTGGCCAGGCCGACGATGACGGTCAGCAGCGGCAGCCCGATGGCCAGGGCGCCGACGGCCGCCTCGGTGCCGTCGTCGATCTCGTCGATGGACTGGGCGACCAGCACGGTGCGGGGGCCGGCGGCGGTGTCGACGCCGAGGGCGGTGATGCGGAAGTACTCGTTGTGCGCCACTTCGAGCCGGCGTTGCTCGCGCCCGGTCTCCCCCGCGGGCGGGCGCAGCGCGGAGATGGGCTTCGCCCCGGCGACGGCGGCCGAGGCGACCACGACCCGCCCGGACGGGTCGACGATCTGCACGACGGTGCGGTCGCGGGCCGACGGGGTCATCACCGCCCGCAGGCTGGCCCGGCTGGGGTCGTCGAGCGCATCGGCGACCTGGGTGGCCCGGTCGGCGGTGCTCTGGTCGACGTTGTTCGTGAGAATCCACCGGGCCGCGATCACGAACGTCACCCCGGTGAGCACGGAGGCGACCGCGACGACCGCCGATGCGGCCAGCGCCGAGCGCATCCGCACACCGAGCCGCTGCCGGATGCGCCGCACGAAGCCCTTCATCCTGCGACGGTAGCGTCCCGCTCAACCACGCCGGCGACCCGCCGATGGGGCAGGCATGCGGTGGAGTATCGGACGGCGGCTGTCCGCCCTCGGCGCCCTGGGCGTGGTGGCCACGATCGTCGTCGGCGGGATCGGTTTCGTGCAGGCCGGGCTGGCCTCGACCCAGTCGGCGACGGCGCTGGCCGTGGCGGAGACCCGGGCCACGGTGTTCGACGCCCAGCACACGGTCGCCGTCGTGTACGCCGACGCCAACATCCTCGCCGCCGGCACCGGCCCCGAGGCCCGCGCGCGCGTCCTGGACGAGCTCACCACCCACGCCGGTGAGCTGCGCGAGCACGCCGACGCCCTGCGCGCCGCGCACGTCGACGCGGCCACCGACCGCGAGCTGGCCGGCGGCTTCCTGCCCGCCATCGACAGGGTGCTGACCAGCGCCGCGGCGATCGAGGCGGCCGGCGGCACGGTCGACGCGAGCACCCTGGCCGCCGTCGACGAGGAGTGGGCGGCCTTCGACGAGACCAGCGACCGGCTCACCGGGGCGATCGACGCGGCCGCGGCGCGGGAGAGCGCCGCCGCCACCGGCCGGTCGCGGCAGACCCGGCTGAGCATCCTCTTCGTGGCGCTGCTGGCCGTGCTGGCCGTCGCCGCGGCCACCGTCGTCGTAGCCCGCGTCATCGGCGGCTCGGTCGCCCGCACCCGGCACATGCTGCGGCAGGTGGCCGGCGGCGACTTCTCCGGCCGGCTGCCGGTGCGCGGCCGCGACGACCTGGCCGACATGGGTACCGCGGTCAACACCACCATCGACCGGGTCGGCACCGCCCTGCAGCGCATGGCCGGCGAGGCGGAGCGGCTGAGCACCGCCTCGCAGCGCCTCGGCGGGGTGAGCGCCAACCTGACCGCCCGGGCCGGCCGGGTCGCCGACGATGCCTCCGCCGCGCAAGCCCGCGCCGCCGAGGTCAGCGGCGACGTGCACTCCGTCGCCGAGGGCACCGACCGGATGCGCGACTCGATCCACGAGATCTCCCGCGGCGCGCAGGAGGCCACCGACATCGTGGCCGAGGCCGTCGCCCACGCCGAACGGGCCAACGCGACGATCGTCGAGCTCGGCGAGTCCTCGGCCCGCATCGGCGAGGTGGCCCGGGTGATCACCGCCATCGCCGAGCAGACGAACCTCCTCGCGCTCAACGCCACGATCGAGGCGGCCCGCGCCGGCGAGCAGGGCAAGGGCTTCGCTGTCGTCGCCGGGGAGGTCAAGGAGCTGGCCAACCAGACCGCCCGCGCCACCGAGGACATCGGCCAGCGGCTGGCCGCCATCCAGCGCGACAGCGCCGGGGCGGCCGGCGCGCTCGGCCTGGTCGCCGGCTCCATCGGCCGGATCGCCGAGTCGCAGCGGGCGATCGCCGCCGCGGTGGCCGAGCAGGGCGGCGTGCGCGACCGGATCAGCGGCGACGCGGCCCGGGCCAGCGACGGCACCGCGGACGTGACCGCGCGGATCGCCACGGTCCGGCGCTCCTCCGACGAGACGACCGCGGCGGCCGAGGAGACCCGGGCCGCGGCCGGCGACCTGGCGGCGATGTCGGCGGGGCTGCGCGAGGTGGTCGGCGGCTTCCGCCTCGCGCCGCAACCGACGCCCTGACCGGTCACCGGGCCTCGGACACGCTGCGCCGCCGGAGAGGCCGCAACCGACGCCCCGACCTGCCACCGCGCCTCGGACACGCTGCGCCGCCGGACAGGCCGCAACCGACGCCCCGACCTGCCACCGCGCCTCAAACACGCTGCGCCGCCGGACAGGCCGCAACAGACGCCCCGACCTGCCACCGCGCCTCGGACACGCTGCGCCGGACAGGCCGCAACAGACGCCCTGGCATGTCACCGGGCGTCGGTCACGCCTTTGACGCCGGACAGGCGGGACAGCAGGGTGGCGTCGTGCAGGCGCCGCGGCACCGGGGCGTGATCCCCGTCCAGCGTGATCCAGCCGTCGGTCACGGTCACCTCGACGCGGCGGCCCTGCTCGGCCCCGGCGAGGGCGCGCACGGCGGCCGCGGCGATCCCGGCGTCGCTGCGCGGCAGCACCCCGGGCAGGCGCACCCCGACGTCGTCGACCACGGCCCGCACGCCCGGCGGCTCGCCGAGCGCCCGGTGCGCGGCGGCGACCGCGGCCAGCCGCTTGCGGTCGTGGTCCACCCAGCCGGCCAGCGTCACCACGCCCCGGCGGACCGCCACCGCGATGTCGTTCGGCCACGTGTCGGGGTCGCGCCGCAGCGCGTCGACGACCGCCCGCTGCGCCGCCGCGTCGGCCCCGTCCACGCCGGGGTCGGCCTGCTCGGCGTCGGCGCACTGGGCATCGGCGCCGTTCTCGGCCGGCCGTGCGTCCGGGTCCATGGCGGCCACGGTCCCTCGGCCCGGGGTGAGGCGGCCTCACCCGCGGGCCGGTGACCAGGTCGTCGCTTACGAGGCGGACGGGGCCGGGGTGGCCGGTGCGGGGGCCTGGGTGGCGGGCTGGGTCGGTCCCGGGTTGACCGGGTAACGCGGGCGCGCCGGCCCGTTGCCGGGGCGGTTGCCGGGGGCGTCGCGGTTCCACTCGCCGTCGCGGCCGGGGCCGCGGTCGTAGCGCTGGTGGTGCCCGCCGGGCCCGCCGTGGCCGTGGTGGCCGATCGTGCCGGCCACGACCGCGCCGACCGCGGTCACGCCGGCACCCAGCACACAGCCGAGGAGCAGGGCGGCACCGGCGATCACCGGGCCGCGCGGGCCGCGCATCGTCTCCCGCCAGCCGGCCCGCGGCGGCGCACCGACCGGCGGAGGCACAGCGGCCGGCGGAGGCACGGCACCAGGCGGGGGCACGGCGCCGGACGCAGGCACCGCGCCAGGCGGAGGCGGGGGCACGGCGCCGGACGCAGGCACCGCGCCAGGCGGAGGCGGGGGCACGGCGCCGGACGCAGGCACCGCGCCAGGCGGAGGCGGGGGCACGGCACCGGGCGGGGGCGCCGCGGGCGGGGTCGTGGCCGCGGGCGGCAAGGGCTCGGAGTACTCCGGCTCGTGGTACACCGGCGGGGGCTCCTCCGGGTGCGAACGGGCCTCGGCGTCGTCGCTCATGGTGGGCTCCAGGGTCGGGCGGCACCCGGGGTATGGCGCCGCTGATGATGCCCATGGTCGGGCGTCCGGTTAAGGCTCGCCAACCGGCGCGCATAAGAATTGCGTGAGAGCCGGGCCCCTCTTACGAAACTCTTAGGACGGCGGCCCGGCGGTTCTCACCCCGACCGGTGATCGTCGGAAGCGGGCACGGCACAGCAGGAGCAGGACGACGGAGGCGGCGTGCGGATACTCGTGGTCGACGACGACGCGGCGGTGCGCGACTCGCTCGCGCGCACGCTGCGCTTCGAGGGCTACCAGGTGGAGACCGCGGCCGACGGCCGGCAGGCGCTCGACGCGGTGCGGGCCGACCCGCCCGACGCGGTGGTGCTCGACGTCAGCATGCCGGTGCTCGACGGGCTGACCGCCTGCCGGGAGCTGCGGGCCGGCGGGCTGCTGGTGCCGGTGCTCATGCTCACCGCCCGCGACAGCGTCGGGGACCGGGTCGCCGGGCTCGACGCCGGGGCCGACGACTACCTGGTGAAGCCGTTCGCGCTGCAGGAGCTGCTGGCCCGGCTCCGGGCGCTGCTGCGCCGCTCGCTGCTGAACGTGCCGGCCCGGGCCGAGCCGGCGGCCACATCCGGGCTGCTGACCTTCGCCGACCTGCGGCTGGACCCGCAGACCCGGGAGGTCTGGCGGGGCGGCCGGGCGCTGCGGCTGACCCGCACCGAGTTCGCCATCCTGGAGGTGTTCCTGCGCCACCCCCGCCAGGTGCTGACCCGGGAGGTGCTGTTCGAGCACGTGTGGGGGTACGACTTCGGCGAGACCTCGAACAGCATCCACGTCTATCTCGGCTATCTGCGCCGCAAGCTGGAGGCCGCGGGCGAGGGCCGCCTGCTGCACACGGTGCGCGGGGTGGGGTTCGTGCTGCGCGAGGAGCCGCTGTGATCGGCTGGTGGCACCGGCGCACGCTGCACGCCCGGCTGTCGCTGCTGGTGACCGGGGCGGTCGCGGTGGCTGTGCTGGCCGGGGCGGGGGTGGCGCTGGCCGCGGTGGCCGGGATCCAGCGGCGGCAGATCGAGCAGCAGCTCACGGTCGACGCGCAGGCCATCGCCGCCCAGCCGGAGCAGTGGAAGGCCAGCGCCGGGCAGCTGCCGGGCGGGATCGACTTCGGGCCGGACGAGGGGCACGGGCCGCCGGGCCACCGGCGGCCGCGCGACCTCGGCGCGCGCTGGCAGATCGTGGACGCCGGCGGCCAGGCGGTCGGCGACGCCGGCGCCCTGCCGCTGACCAATGCGGCCCGGCAGGTCCTCGCCGGGCAGCGCTCGTCGGCGCGGGAGGCGGTGATGATCGACGGCGACGGGTACCTCATGCTGACCCTCCCGGCCTCCGGCGGCGGCGTGGTGCAGGTGGCCATCGACCGGGACCCGGCCCGCCGCACCCTGGCCCAGCTGGGGCTGCTGCTGGCCGCCGGGTGCGCGGCCGGGATCGCCGGGGCGGCGCTGCTCGGCCGGGCGGTGGCCCGGGCCGGGCTGGTGCCGGTGCAGCGCCTCGCCGAGGCGGTCGAGGACGTGACCGCGACCCTGGACCTCACGCATCCGGTGCCGGTGACCGGCGCCGACGACGACATCGCCCGGCTGGGCCGCTCGGTGAACACGCTGCTCGGCGCGATCGACGCGTCCCGGCGGGCCCAGCGGGCCCTGGTCGAGGACGCCGGCCACGAGCTGCGCACGCCGCTGACCAGCATCCGCACCAACGTGGAGCTGCTGCTGGCGGTGGAGCGGCGCCCGGAGCTGGCCCACCGGCTGCCGCCGCAGGAGCGGGCCCGGCTGCTGGCCGACCTCGAGTCGCAGGTGGCCGAGCTGGCCACGCTCACCACCGAGCTGGTGGAGCTGGCCCGGGAGGAGACCAACCACGAGGAGGCCGAGCCGGTCGACCTCGCCGGCGTGGTCGCCGCCGCGGTCGCCCGGGTGCGCACCCGCGCGCCCGGCCTGGCCTTCGCCGCCGACCTGGAGCCGGTGACCGTCGACGGGCGCCCCGGGGAGCTGGAGCGGATGGTGGTCAACGGCCTGGACAACGCCGCCAAGTGGAGCCCGCCGGGCGGCACGGTCACCGTCACGCTGCGCCCCGGCGGCCGATACTGCGAGCTGCGGGTGGCCGACGCCGGGCCGGGCATCGACGAGGCCGACCGGCCGCACGTGTTCGACCGCTTCTACCGGGCCACCGCGGCCCGCTCGATGCCCGGCTCCGGGCTGGGGCTGGCCATCGTCGCGCAGACCGCGGCCCAGCACGGCGGCACCGCGGCCGTGGCCCCGAACGAGCCGCGCGGCACGGTGCTGACGATCCGGCTGCCGGTTTTCTCACCCGGTTCTTAGGTTCGCCGCAGCCAGCTCTTACCCTGGCCGACGATCGTGGTCGGTATGAGGCCTTCCGCCCGCTGGTGGCGCCCGGCGCTGCTCGTCGCGGGGACCGCCGTGGCCGTGGCCGGGCTGCGCGGTCACCTGCCGTCCCCCGGCGCCACCTGGCTGGCGATGCAGGCTGCGGCGCCGTGGTGGCTGGCCGCCGCGGCCGCCCTGTCGGTGGTGTCGATGGCCGCGTTCTCCGAGCAGCAGCGCCGGCTGCTGGCCGCGTTCGGGGTGCTGATGCCGGC
This sequence comes from Dactylosporangium salmoneum, assembly GCF_039532525.1. Lineage (NCBI taxonomy): Bacteria > Bacillati > Actinomycetota > Actinomycetes > Micromonosporales > Micromonosporaceae > Dactylosporangium > Dactylosporangium salmoneum. The sequence continues at coordinate 8,220 of NZ_BAAARV010000018.1, read as the reverse complement.
GGGGGCGTCCCTGGCCCTGACGTACGTGCGCTCGGCCATGGCCGCCGCGCTGCCGGCCGGGTCGGCCATCTCCGCCGGGTACGCCTTCAAGCGCTTCCGGGACCGCGGCGCCGGGCACGCCGCGGCCGGGGCCGTCGTGCTGCTGTCGGGGGTGGCGTCCCTGGCCGGGCTGGCGGTGCTGTACGGCGTGATCGAGATGCCCTGGCTGCTGTGGGTACTCGCCGGCGCTGCCGTGGTGCTGGCGCTGCTCCCCCGGGCGGCGGACGCGGCCGGGCCGTCCGGCGGGCGGTTGCGGGACACGCTGCGGCTGGCCCGGACGGTGCCGCCGGGGCGGTGGGTCGCCGTCGTCGGCATCGCCGCCGCCAACTGGGCCACGGACCTGGGGTGCCTGCTGGCCGCCGTACAGGCCGTGCATCTCGACGTGCCGTGGACGGCGGTGGCGACCGGGTATCTCGTCGCGCAGCTGGCCCGGCAGATCCCCGCCACGCCCGGCGGGGCCGGCGTCATCGAGGCCGCGCTCATCATCGCCCTCACCGCGGCCGGAGCGGCCACCGCCCCGGCGGCCGCGGCCGTGCTCGTCTACCGGGTGCTGTCCTGCTGGGGCGTGCTGCCGATCGGCCTGGCCTGTTGGGCAGCGGCCCGGCGGGCCGGTCCGGTACATTCCCGAGCGTGGAGGTGGACACCAGCGCGGTCTGCGACGTTGCCAAGGACACCCGCGTGATGTCGCCGGAGCTGCGCTGCCGCTCCCGCAACCCCGCCATCCTCGGCCCGGCGTTCACCGTGCGCTGCCGGGAGGACTTCTTCGCCGTGGCCCGGGCGATCGAGGCCGCCGCGCCCGGCGACGTGGTCGTGGTCGACGGCGGCGGGCGGCCCACCGCGCTGGCCGGCGAGCTGTTCGCCCGCGCCGCCGAGAACCGCGGGCTGGCGGGGCTGATCGTCGACGGCGGGTACCGCGACCTGGGCTACGTGGCGACGTGCGAGCTGCCGGTGTACAGCCGCCACGTCACCCCGATGGCCGGCACCACGGCCCGGCCCGGCGCGCTGAACGAGCCGGTGACGTGCGGCGGGGTCACCGTCCGGCCCGGCGACCTGATCCTCGCCGACCTCGACGGCATCGTGGTCCTCGACCCCGCCGCCGCCCCGGCCGTGCTGGCGGCGGCGGCCGAGCTGAAGGCGACCGAGGCGCGGGCGCTGGCCCGCCTGGCCGAGGGCGGCTCGCTCGGCGACTGCCTGAACGTCGCCGAGCACGCCGCCGACCTGGCCGCGGGCCGCCCGTCGGCCCTGCGGTTCACGGTGTAAACGGGTGTAGACGGTCACCAGCCGCCGTCGAAGAAGGCGAGCAGGGCGGGCGCGGGGTCCGCGGCGACGGTGGTGTTGGCGACCACGACGACCAGGACGGCCAGCGACGCCAGGGCCGAGGCGGCGCCGAGCGCGCGGAGTCCCCGGCGGGCGCGCACGTCGGACCGGGCCGTCAGGGCGAAGCGCCGCCACAGCAGGACGCTCGCGGCGATGAGGGCGACCGCGACCACGGCGGCGATGACGGCCATCGCCTCGTGGTACCGCCCGAAGTCCGCCACCATCGCCTGCACCGCGGGCGGGTAGTGCCCGCCCTCGGCCAGCCGCTGCCGGGTCTGCGCGAGGGCGTCGGCGAGCGGCCCGTCCGGGGCGCCGGAGGCCAGGATCGGCAGCAGCGACGCGAACGGGGCCACCGCCCCCTGGACGTTCGCCATCACCGTCGCGAGGGCCAGCAGCCCGAGCAGCCACACGAACACCCCCGCCGCGACGGTCGCCGCCCGCCGGCCCGGCCGCAGGTACCGCCGGTACAGCACCACGCCGAGCCCGGCGAGCGCGACCAGCAGCAGCGCGGCGATCGCGCCCTTCACCACGTGGTAGCGGAACCAGAAGTCGACGACGCGGGTCAGGTCCGGCGGCAGGTCCCGGTCGCCGGAGCGCCAGTACTCGAGGAACGCGCCGCGCAGCGATGAGGAGAGGCGGCCCTGGTCGGCGAGGCCGCCGCCGCCCGGGCCGGCCGCGGCCAGCGGGCCCGGGGCGAGGACGAAGGCGGCGACGAGCGCCAGGACGAGCCCGGTCAGCGCTCGGCCGGCATGGCGCGAGAGAAGTGCGTGCATGGCCCCAGCCTGGCGGGGGCGGCGACGCCGATCCATGGCGCTGGAGGGAGTCTCCAGGGTAACGCTGGCTATACCTGCCGGGGGTGTATGTAACTTCGTAAATCGGAAATGTCATCACCCCGCGGTACCGTGACCATCGCCGGCGTGCCCCGGGCGCTCGCCGCCCTCAACTCGGCCGGCATCCCCGCCGACGGCATCGACGTCTTCACGCCGCTGTGGGGCGCCGGGAACCGCACCCTGATCGCGGACGCCGGGCCGTACACGGAACTCGTCGTGACCGACGGCAAGGTCACCGCCGTCAGTGACCGGATCACCACCACCCCCGTGCCGGGCAACGGGCTCATCGTCCTCGGCCGCGGCGTCGCCGCCGCCCAGCTGGCCGGCGCGCGGCCGGGCGACCCGGTCGAGGTGACCTTCGCGCCGCAGACGGCCGCCCCGCTGCGGATGGCGCTGGGCAGCGGCGCGGTGCTGGTCCGCGGCGGCGTGGCGGTCGACTTCCCGCCCAGCACCGGCAACGACGAGCCGAAGCCGCGCACCGCGCTCGGCTGGCCGGCCGGCGGGCACCGGCTGCTGCTGGTCGCCGTCGACGGGTCGGCGAACTTCTCCACCGGCCTGAGCTTCGACGACATGGCGCGGCTCATGGTGCGCCTCGGCGCCGCGGATGCGTTCATGCTCGACGGCGGCGGCTCCACCGAGCTCGTCGCCCGACGCCCCGGCGACGCCGCCGTCCACGTCGTGAACACCCCGTCGGACGGCAGCGAGCGGGCCGTGCCCAACGGCGTCGGCCTGTTCGCCGCCAAGGGCTCCGGGACGCTGCGCGGACTGGACGTGCGGCCCGGCGCCGACCGGGTCCTGCCCGGGCTCACCATGGACGTCGCGGCGGCCGGCTTCGACGAGACCTGGGGGCCCGCGCCGGTCGGCCCGCGTGGCGTGCAATGGTCCGCCGAGCCAGGCCTGCTCGGCGACGCCCGCGACGGCGTGTTCCGGGCCCGGCGGCCCGGCGCCGGCACCCTGCGGGCCCGGGCCGGGTCCGCGGCCGGCGAGCACCCGCTGCGCGTCCTCGGCGACCTCGACCGCCTCGCGTTCACCGAGCGGGCGGTCACCATCGACCCGGGCGCGACCGCGCTGGTCCGGCTGACCGGCTTCGACGCCGACGGGTTCGACGCCCCCGTCGCGCCCCGCGACGTCGAGCTCGGCTACGACCGCTCGGTGGTCACGGTCACGGCCGGCGCGGACGGCAGCCTCGCCGTCACCGGCGCCGCGGACGCGGGCGGCAGGACCACCACGATCACTGCCACGGCGCAGTCGGTGACCGCGCGGCTTCCGGTGACGGTCGGGCTCGTCGACGTGCCGCTCGCCGAGTTCGAGCCCGGTGAGCGCTGGACCGCGCTCGCCGCCCGCGGCACCGCCTCGGTCGATTTCGCCGCCGCCGCGGACCGCCCGGGCGCCGGCCCGGACAACCACGCGCTGGGCCTGACGTACGACTTCACCGGCCAGTCGAGCACCTCGGCGGCGTACGCCGTCATCGACCCGATCACGCTGCCGTCCGGGGCGAAGAAGGTCGCGCTCTGGGTCGACGGCGACGGGCAGCGGCACTGGCTGCGCGCGATGATGCGCTCCCAGGGCACCACCAACGTGCCGTTCACCTTCGCCGACACGGTCGACTGGACGGGTTGGCGCCGCGTCGTGGGCGACATCCCGGCGGGCTTCTCCGAGCCGATCACGTTGCTGCGGGTGTACATCGCGGAGACCTCCCAGACCAACAAGAACGCCGGACGGCTGCGGTTCGACGGCCTCGCCGCCCAGGTCGGCCAGCGGCCCGAGACGGCCGAGCCGCCGCGGCCGGACCCCTACGTGGTCGAGCAGGGCGGCGTGCCCGGCGACCGCTGGACCTTCGCGGTCCTGTCCGACCTGCACGTGAGCGCCGCCGCGGGCCCGGACTCGTTTTCGGCCCGGCAGGCCGCGATCGCCCTCGACCAGGCCGTCGCGTCCCGCCCGGACTTCATCCTGATCAACGGCGACTTCGTCGACGACAACCAGCCCGCCGACTTCGCCCTCGCCAACGCCCTGCTGCACGACCACGTGCCGGCCGGCCTGCCGGTGTACTGGACCCCCGGTAACCACGAGGCCGGCCTGTCCGCGACCGGGGGCCTCGACGCCTTCACCGCCGCCACCGGCCGCCCGAACCGGCAGGTCTTCGACCACAAGGGCACCCGGTTCATCCTGCTGGACTCGCACACCGGCGACATGCGCACGTCCGACTGGGACCAGGTGCCGCTGCTACAGGCGACCCTGGCCGCCGCGGCCGGCGACCGGTCGGTCACCGGCGTCGTGGTCTCGTTCCACCACCCGCTGCACGACCCGTCCGGGGCCGATGCCTCCCAGCTGTCCGACCGGCTCGCCGCCGGCCTGTTCAAGCGGTGGCTGGCCGACTTCCGGGAACAGTCGGGCAAGCCGGTCGCGCTGTTCACCGGGCACGCGCACACCGCCGCGGTGAGCCGCGCCGACGGCGTCCTCGAGGTCACCACGCCGGCCGTGGGCAAGACGCCGTACAGCTCCCCCGACCAGGGCGGGTTCTTCGGCTGGATGAGCGTCGGCGTCGACCCTCGCCCGGCCCGGGTGCAGCCCGGCCGGCCGAGCCCGCAGACCCGCGACTGGCTGCTCGCGGAGAGCCGCCCCCTGATCGACGGCATCGAGCTCGCCGCGCCTTCGTCGCTCGCGGCCGGCGCGTCGGCCCCCGTCGGCGCGACCGGCATCACCAGCGAGTTCGGGCTGCGGTTCCCGCTGCGGTACCCGGCCAGCGTCACGTGGAGCGGGGGCCCCGGCCTCGTGCTCGCCGGCGCCGACACCCGCAAGGCGCTGGCGGTCCTCGACATCGGCGCCGGGACGCTGACCGCGCTGCGCCCGGGCAGGGTCACCCTGACGGTGGCCGCGGGCGGGCGGACCGCCTCCGCCGTCGTCGACCTGGTGCCGGCCGGGGATCAGGGGGCGGTGGCGTCGAGGTAGGCCAGGACGGCGCGGACCCGGCGGTTGGTGTCGTCGTCGGCGGCCAGGCCGAGCTTGGCGAAGATGGTCGTCGTGTACTTGCTGATGGCGCCCTCGCTGAGGAACTGCGACAGGATCAGCACCGGCAGGCCGGGCACCTCCCGGCGGGCGGCGAGGGCGGCCTGCAGGCCCTCGTCGGACTGGGTCGGCGGGAGTCGTACGTCCACAATGGACGCATCGGGCCGGTGCCCGAGGAGCGCGGCGAGCAGCACCGTCAGCGCGGTGAGCACGGCGCAGCGGTACAGCCCCCGGACGACCTGCAGCAGCACGATCCGAATCTACAAGCGTGCATCGCCCTGCCCCACCCCCGGCTGCGACGATGCAACGGTGACGAGCACACACGACTGGTCCGCCGGGGTCGACGCCGCGCACCTGGCCGCGATCCGCCGCCACCCCGGCGAGTTCGCGCCCGGAGGCGCCCTCCACCTCGTCCTGGAGGTCCTCGCCTACGCCGCCGACGAGGCCGTCACCCGGTGCGTCGTCACGCTGCACCCCGACGGCTCGGTCGCCGTCGCCGACAACGGCCGGGGCACCGACACCCGCCGCGACGCGCAGGGCCGCCCGGTCCGCAAGCCGGTCATGGCGACCAGGGATCTGCGGTACTTCGACCACCCCGCCGCCCAGCGGCTCCCCGACGGCCACCCGCGCCGCGGTGTCTCGGTCGTCGCCGCCCTGAGCGAGTGGCTCGTGCACACCAACCACCGCCACGACGGCGCCTGGGCCCAGCGCTACGAGCACGGCCTGCCGGTCACCGGCCTGGAGCCGGTCCCCGCCGGCGGCACCACCGGCACGACGGTGTGGTTCCGGCCGGACCGCGCCCTGTCCCCGGTGGACCCCGCCGGTCTGACCTGGCCGGGCCTGCCGGTGAAGGTCGTACGCCTGCCGTGAAGACCCTCGTCCGCCGTGCCACGATTCGGTGCATGTCGATCGCGGGGCAGGGTGTGCCTCGACGCGCGGGCGGGCGGGCCCGGCCAGGTCGAGATCACGCTGGAGGGCCTGCGGGGGTTCGCCTAGGTTCAGCCGCAGACGGCGCCTTCGTCCGCGGGCCGCACGAGCTTGGCGTACTTGGCCAGGACGCCGCGGGTGAAGGCCGGCGGCAGCGGGCGCCAGCCGGTCCTGCGTGCCTCCAGCTCGGCGCCGTCGACGAGGACGTCGAGGGTGCCGCCGGCGATGTCGGCCCGGATGGTGTCGCCGTCCCGGACCAGGGCGATGGGCCCGCCGTCGACGGCTTCCGGGGCGATGTGCCCGATGCACAGGCCGGTGGTGCCGCCGGAGAAGCGGCCGTCGGTGAGCAGCAGGACGTCCTTGCCGAGCCCGGCGCCCTTGATCGCCGCGGTGATGGCAAGCATCTCCCGCATGCCGGGTCCGCCCTTGGGTCCTTCGTAGCGGATGACCACGACGTCGCCGGCCGTGATGGTGCCGTCCTCCAGCGCGTCCATGGCGGCGCGCTCGCGGTCGAAGACGCGGGCGCGGCCTTCGAAGACGGTGGCGTCGAAGCCGGCCGACTTGACCACTGCGCCACGCGGGGCGAGGGAGCCCTTCAGGATGCTGATGCCCCCGGTGGGGTGCACGGGGTCGGTGAGCCGGCGGATGACGTCGCCGTCGACCGGCGGGGCGTTGAGGGCGGCGAGGTTCTCGGCCATCGTCCGTCCGGTGACGGTCAGGGCGTCGCCGTGCAGCAGGCCGGCGTCGAGCAGGGCCCGCATGACCACGGGGATGCCGCCGATGCGGTCGATGTCGGTCATGACGTGGCGGCCGAAGGGCTTGACGTCGGCCAGGTGTGGCACCCTGGCGCCGATCCGCGCGAAGTCGTCGAGGGTGAGGCCGACCTCGGCCTCGTGGGCGATCGCGAGCAGGTGCAGCACGGCGTTGGTCGAGCCGCCGAGGGCCATGACGACCGCGATCGCGTTCTCGAACGCCGGTCTGGTGAGGATGTCCCGTGCGGTGATGCCCTGCCGGAGCAGGTTGACGACCGCCTTGCCGGACGCGCGGGCGTAGCCGTCGCGGCGGCGGTCGACGGCCGGTGGGGCGGCCGAGCCGGGCAGCGACATGCCCAGGGCCTCGGCCGCGCTGGCCATCGTGTTCGCGGTGTACATGCCGCCGCAGGCGCCCTCGCCCGGGCAGATCGCCCGCTCGATCGCGTCGACGTCGTCGCGGGACATGACGCCGCGGGCGCAGGCGCCGACGGCCTCGAACGCGTCGATGATAGTGACCTCGCGGTCGACGCCGTCGGACAGCGTCACCCGCCCGGGCAGCGTGGAACCGGCGTAGAGGAACACCGACGCCAGATCCAGCCGGGCCGCGGCCATGAGCATGCCGGGCAGCGACTTGTCGCATCCCGCCAGCAGCACGGAACCGTCGAGACGCTCCGCGCCGAACACGGTCTCCACCGAGTCGGCGATCACCTCGCGGGAGACGAGCGAGAAGTGCATACCCTGGTGCCCCATCGAGATGCCGTCGGAAACGGAGATCGTCCCGAACTGCAAGGGGTAGCCGCCCGCCTCGTGCACCCCGTCCTTCGCCGCCTGCGCGAGCCGCTCGAGGGACAGGTTGCAGGGGGTGATCTCGTTCCAGGACGAGGCGACCCCGATCTGCGCCTTCGCGAAGTCGTCGTCGCCCATGCCGACCGCGCGCAGCATGCCCCGCGCCGCGGTCCGCTCGAGCCCGTCCGTGACGTCACGACTGCGGGGCTTCATGTCGATTTCTGGCATCAGGACTCCTGGGCAGTGGTGGATCGGCGGCTCGTGCAGGCCGCGTCCGGTGGCGAGCTTCCGGCAGCAGCCGGTGCAGTTCGTGCACATCGGCCGGCCGGAGCAGGGCGACCGCTCTGGCGTTGACGCCTTCGGCCAGGCGCTGGGCCTCGGCCGCCGGTTCTCGGCGGGCGTCGGTGACCTCGACCAGCAGCGCCGGCCGTGCTCGGGTTGAGGACGGCGCGCCACGGGCCCTCGGGCCTCGAGTCGCTGCAGACGTCTGATGATACTAGTGCTGTGACCACAAACGTTCACCGGTTTGTGGTTCCTCGCCCGCAGGTGCGGTCGAGCGACTC
>NZ_BAAARV010000017.1:8555-71490 GCF_039532525.1 Dactylosporangium salmoneum | reverse complement strand
GCCTGGTCGACGAGCGCGGCACCTCCTCCACCTGCCCAGCCTGCCGGCAACGTATCCGCAAACCGGCCGGGCGGACGATGACCTGCCAGCACTGCAAGGCTTCTGGGCACCGTGATCTGTTTGCGGCGGCCACCATCGCCACCCGCACCCCCAACGCGGCCGGCGGCACCGACACCACCACGGCGGCTGCGGTGCTGCCGTGTGTGGTCACGCACCGTCGAGCGGGACGGCACCTGCCCGGTGCCGGACCGTCCCGGCGTGACCCCCGTCGACCACACCGGTCGCCACCAACTGCGGTGACGGCAGATGCGGCGGCGCGAGGGTCCGTTGGCCGGCTGAGGCCCGCCCCACTGCCACACACCGCGGTGGTGGGGAGTCGCTCGACCGCACCTGCGGGCGAGGAACCACAAACCGGTGAACGTTTGTGGTCACAGCACTAGACGCTTCGTGATGGCATGCTTGCCCGGTGCGGATCACCACCCTGGGCGAGCTGGCCCTCGACGACCGGCCGGTCCGCGGTGAGCGGCTCACCGCCGTCGTCCGGGCCCTGGTCGAGGCCCGCGGCCGCACGCTGACCCCGGCCCTGCTCGCCGAGGCCGTCTGGGGCGGCGCCCCGCCCGACGACGCCGCCGGGGCCGTGCACGCCCTCATCGCCCGGGCCCGCCGCCTCGGCCTGCCCGTCGCCGCCGTCCCGGGCGGCTACCGGGTGCCGCCGGAGGACGTGGAGCTCGACACCGCGCTGGTCCGGGCCCGGCTGGCCGGCGGCGACCCCGACGGCGCCCGGGCCCTGTTCCCGGAGGCGCCCGACCTGGCCGACGACGCCGCCGCCGCGCTCTTCGCCGAGGTGGCGGCCGCCCGCGCCGACGAGGCCGACCTGCGCCGCCTGGCCGAGCGCCACCCGCCGCACGAGCCGTCCGCGGCCCACCTCATGCGCGTGCTCGCCGCCCAGGGCCGCCAGGCCGAGGCCCTCGCCGTGATGGAGCGGCTGCGCGAGACCCTGGCCGAGGAGTACGGCACCGACCCGTCCCCCGCGGTCGCCGAGGCGCATGTCGCCCTGCTGCGCGGGCAGATGTCCGTCAAGAAGCAGAAGCTACCCATGGCCTGGCGGCGGGCGACCACGCCGATGCTGGGCCGCGAGCAGGACGTGACGGCGACCCGCAAGGCGCTCGGCGCGGCGCCGCTGGTCACCGTCGTCGCGGTCGGCGGGGCCGGCAAGACCCGCCTGGCCGCCGAGGTGGCCCGCCGCAGCGCCGCTGACGGGACCCCGGTGCACGTCGTCGAGCTGGCCGGCCTGCGCACCCCGGCCGATGTGCTGCCGGCGCTGCTGGCCGTGGCCGACCCGAGCCCGCGTCCGGCGGCCGAACGGCTGCAGGAGATCACCGGCCTGGTCGTGCTCGACAACTGCGAGCACGTGCTCGACGGCGCGGCGGGCGCCGTCGCCGAGCTGCTCGCCGCGGCCGACGAGGTGGCGGTCCTGGCCACCAGCCGGGCGCCGCTGGGGCTGGCCGGCGAGGTGGTGCACCGGCTGGACACCCTCGACGACGCGGCCGCCGTGGCGCTGGTGACCGCGCGGACCCAGGCCGGCGGAGGGCAGCTCGCCGCCGATCACGACGCTGCGGTACTGCGGCTGTGCCACCGCCTGGACAACCTCCCGCTGGCGCTGGAGCTGGCCGCGGCCCGCCTGCGGCACATGCCGATCGAGGACGTGCTGGCCGGCCTGGACGACCGGTTCGGGCTGCTCGACGCCGCGCTGCGCGGCCTGCCCGAGCGCCACGCCAGCCTGTGGGCGATGGTCGACTGGAGCCGCGAGCTGCTCGGCCCGGACGAGCGGACGCTGCTGGAGCGCCTCGCGGTCATCCCGGCCGCGTTCACCGCCGAGGCCGCCGAGCGGGTCAGCGGGCTGCCCCGCCAGCGCCTGGCCGCCCTCGTCGAGCAGTCGCTGCTGGTGCTGGAGCAGGGCGACGACGGCACCCCGCGGTACCGCATGCTGGAAACGGTGCGGGAATACGGCGAGGCCCGCCTGGGCGCCTCCGGCGGGCGCGACGCCGCCCTGGACGGCCTGGTGGCGTGGGCCCGCGAGGAGGCGCCGCGGCTGCACGCCGCGATGGTCGGCCCGGCCCAGCTGGCCGCGATCGCCCGCGCCTCGGCCGACCAGGACAACCTGGTGGCCGCGCTGCGCCGGGCCGTGGACGGCGACGACCCGGCGGCCGTCGCGATCGCGGTGACGCTGTTCAGCCTGTGGACGGTGCGCGGGCTGCACCAGGAGGTCGTGTCCTGGGCCGGCCGCCTGCTGCTCGTGGACGACCCCGCCGCGCGGCGCCGGGCCGACCTGGTCCGCCGGGCCGACCCGGACCGGCTGGCCTGGGCCTGCGCGCTCGGCGGGCTCAACGCCTTCGCCGCCGACACGCACCGGCTGTACGTCATCGCGCTGCGCCTGGTGCGCCGGCTGCTGGCCGAGCGGGGTGCCGAGGTGTCCGAACGTGCGGCGGCGCTCTCCCGGCTCCTGCCCGCCCTCGGCCAGTCCGACCTCGACGAGGCGCTGCGGGCGGCCGAGGGGATGGCCGCCCACCCCGACCCCTACGTGCAGGGCTTCGGGCTGTTCCTGCGCGCGGCGATCCGGGAGAACCGGGGCGAGGTGATCGATCAGGCCCGGCGCACCGCCGACGCGGAGCTGGCCTACCGGCGCTTCGAGGAGGCCGGGGACCACTGGGGCATGGGCATGATCGCCCAGACGATCGGCACGCAGTGGGTGCCCGGCGGCAGCGAATGGCTGCGCCGCGGTGCCCGGCACATGGAGCTGCTCGGCGCGGCCGAGGACGCGGGCTCCATGCGCGTGCTGCTCGACGTGCAGCTGGCCCAGGACGGCGACGACGACGCGGCCGAGCGGCTGCGGGCGGTCGCCGACGCGCCGGCCCCCATCCCGCGGCCGGACGGCCTGCCGGCGATGGACGCCGCCCAGGCCAACCTCGGGCTGGCCCAGCACGCCTGGCTGCGCGGGCGACCGGCCGACATGGTCGCGCACGCCGAGCGGGCCTGGGCCCTCGCCGACGACCTGGGCGTGCCGGCGCCGGTGCCGCAGATCCGGATGGTGTTCGGCGCGGCCGCCGCGGTGCTGTGCCTGCGCGCCGGCGAGGCCACGGCCCGGCGGCGGGCGGTGGAGCTGCTGGAGGCCACCCGCGAGGAGGCGCTCAGCGGGATGGATGTGCCCGCTCTGGGCTCGTGGGCGATCGGCGTGGCGGCGCTGGCCGCGCACTTCGGCGACGACGACGCCGCCCGCGAGCTGTGGGCGCTCGGCGAGCGGTGCGCGGCCCAGATCGGGTTCCTCTTCGGCGGCGGCGCCGACCCGCGGGTGGACGCGGCGCTCGGCGACGCCCGGGCGGCCCTGCTCGACCATTGGCGCGAGCGGCCGGTGACCGAGGTCACCGACCGCATCCGTGAGCGCGCCGACGAGCTGCTTCAGACCTTGCGGCGGTAGGCGGCCAGGGCGAGCGGCATGAACACCGCCACCAGCGCGGCGCACCAGCCGAGGGTCCACCACACGTGGGGCAGGTAGCCCGGGGTACCGAGGAACAGGCCCCGCATCGCCTCCACCAGGTGGCTGAGGGGGTTGTTGCGCACGAACCCCTGCATCCAGCCGGGCAGCGTGCCGACGCCGACGAACACGTTCGAGGCGAAGGTCAGCGGCAGCACGGCGAGGAAGCCGATGCCCTGCACGGCGCCCGAGGTCCGCACGATCATGCCGAGGAAGACCGGGGCCCAGCTCAGGCACAGCCCGAACAGCACCGCCAGCAGACAGCCGGCCACGGCGTGCAGGGGGTCGCTGCCGATGCGGAAGCCCATGGCGTAGGCGAAGGCGAAGGTCGAGATCGAGACGAGGACGTACCGCACCACGTCGCCGAACACCGCACCGATCAGGGGCGCGGCCCTGGGGATGGGTAGCGAGCGGAACCGGTCGAAGATGCCCTTCTCGATGTCGGTGTTGAGGTTCACCCCGATCGAGATGGCGCCCATGGCGATGGTCTGGGCGAGGATGCCCGGCATGAGGAACTGCAGGTAGCTGTGGGTGGAGCCGGAGACGGCGCCGCCGAAGATGTACACGAAAATGATCATGAACAGCCCGGGCTGGACGGTGACGTCGATGAGCGCCTCGGGCGTGCGCCAGGTCTTGATCAGGCTGCGCTTGGTGAGCTCCAGCGAGTGGCGGATGAGCTTGAACGGCTTGGCGGCGGGCTTGGCGGCGGGACGGTGGAGGGCGATGGTGCTCATGCGGCGAACTCCTTGATCTTGCCGAAAGAACCGGACGTGAGGGCGAAGAAGACCTCGTCGAGCGAGGGCAGGTGCAGGGAGAGCTCGGTCACGCCGATGCCCTCCGCGGTGAGCCGGGCCACGACCTCGGCCATGGCGGCGTCGCCGGAGACGGGCACGGCGAGCTTCCCGTCGCGCAGCGTCTCGGGGGCGGCGCCGGAGGAGACCATGGCGAGGATCTCGGCGGTGCGGGGCAGGTCGCGCTCGTCGGCCGGGCGCACCTCGAGGGTCTGGCCGCCGACCCGGCGCTTGAGCCGCTGCGGCGTGTCGTTGGCGATGACCCGGCCGTGGTCGATGACCGTGATCTCGTCCGCCAGGGCCTCGGCCTCCTCGAGGTACTGCGTGGTGAGCAGCACGGTCGACCCCTCGCGCACCAGCGACCGCACGACCCCCCACATGTCCTCCCGCTTGGCCGGGTCGAGCCCGGTCGTCGGCTCGTCGAGGAAGATCACGTCGGGCCGGCCGACGAGGCTCGCGGCCAGGTCGAGGCGGCGGCGCATGCCGCCCGAGTACGTCTTGGCCGGCCGGTCCGCGGCCTCGGTCAGGTCGAACCACTCCAGCAGCTCGGCGGCCCGGGCCCGGGCGCCCTTGCGGCCCAGGTCGAGCAGCGTGCCGAAGAGCACGAGGTTCTGCCGGCCGGTGAGGTCCTCGTCGACCGAGGCGTACTGCCCGGTCAGCCCGATCGACGCGCGCACCCGCTCGGCGTCGCGGACCACGTCGTGCCCGGCGATGCGGGCGTGCCCGGCGTCGGGGCGCAGCAGCGTGGACAGGATGCGCACGGCGGTGGTCTTGCCGGCGCCGTTCGGGCCGAGCACCCCGTGCACGGTCCCCTGCGGGATGGCCAGGTCGACGCCCTGCAGCGCCCGGGTCTGGCCGAAGCTCTTGGCGAGGCCCACGGCCTCGACCATCGGTTCGTTCGTCATGCCGGCAACGTTGCGCGCCCCCGCCGACACGGCCCCGACACGCGACCGACACCGGCCCGACGAGCGCCCCGGCGGTACCGTGACGGCTCATGAACGACGACAAGGTGGGCCCGGGCCGCAAGGTGGGCCGGCTGATCGGCCGCGTGCTGCTGCGCCTGCAGCAACCCGAGCGGATGCCCAGCCTGCTGCCGCGACCGGATGACGGCTCGTCGGTGACGGACTGCGCGCTGTACGTGCGCGGCAGCCGCCAGCCGGGGCGCCCCTCGTTCGCCGACGCCTACAACGCCGCCCGCCGCCGGCGGGGCGGGTTCGTCTGGCTGGGCCTGTTCGAGCCGAGCTGGGCCGAGTTCGCCGCGGTCGCCGAGGTCGCCGGCGTGGACCCGGCGACCATGGACAAGACCCTCGAGACCGACCGGCGCCCCGCCATCGAGCGGCGCGGCGAGGTGACGGCGCTCACCGTGCGCACGGCGCGGTACGTCGAGCACGCCGAGCTCACCGCGACCTCCGAGGTCGTCGACACCGGCGCGGTGACCCTGCTCATCGGCCGGCACTTCGTCGTGTCGGTGCGCCACGGCGGGGCCGGAGCCCTCGCGGACGTGCGGGAGGGGCTGCAGCGGCGCCCGGGCCTGCTGGGACTCGGTCCGTGGTCGGTCGGCTACGCGGTGATCGAGCGGATGGTCGAGGTCTACCACGAGGTGTCCACCCGGGTCGAGCAGGACGTGGAGAAGCTCGAGGAGACCGCGTTCCTGCGCCAGGGCGGCTGCGACGTGCAGCAGATCTACCAGCTCAAGCGCGAGCTGGTCGAGTTCAAGCGGGCGGTGCTGCCGCTGCAGGCGCCGCTGCGGGCGATGCTCGACACAGGCGCCGACCTTCCGCCGGGTCTGCGACAGTACTTCCAGGACGTGCACGGCAGACTCCAGCAGGTGGTGGAGCGCGTCGCGTCGTACGACGAACTGCTGGACTCGATCCTGCAGGCCCGTCTGGCGCAGGTCGGGCTCGACCAGAACAATGACATGCGCAAGATCGCCGCATGGGCCGCCATCGCCGCCGTGCCCACCGCGATCGCCGGGATCTACGGCATGAACTTCGACCACATGCCCGAGCTGCACTGGCAGTTCGGCTACGGGCTGGTGGTCGCGGTCATGGCGAGCGCGATGGTGATCCTGCACCGCCTGTTCCGCAAGTCCGGCTGGCTGTAGGAGAAACGATGACCACCACGCCCCAGTACCTGGTGCCGGCGCGGGTCGACAGCCCGGCGCCGAAGGAGCGCCCCGGCGGGCCCCTCGGCCGCTGGCTGCTGCAGCACCGGGTCGCGCCGGTCGGCCCCGAGAGCGACGGCGCGCACGCCAAGCCGCAGGCCTGGTGGAAGGTCATGTCGCTGACCGGCGTCGACTACTTCTCCACGCTGTCCTACCTGCCGGCCATCGCCGCGCTCGCCGCCGGGGCGCTCTCCCCGCTGGCCACCCTGCTGATCGTGGCGCTCACGCTGCTGGGGATGCTGCCGATGTACCGCAGGGTGGCCAAGGAGAGCCCGCACGGCCAGGGCTCGGTGGCGATGCTGGAGCACCTCCTGCCCTTCTGGCGCGGCAAGCTCTTCGTGCTCGTCCTGCTCGGCTTCGTCGCCACCTCGTGGATCATCACCATCACGCTCTCGGCCGCCGACGCCTCCGTCCACATGGTCGAGAACCCGGTCTTCCCGCACTTCCTGCACGGCCACGAGATGCTGATCACCGTCATCCTGCTGCTCATCCTCGGCGGGGTGTTCCTGCTCGGCTTCAGCGAGGCGGTCGCCGTCGCGATCCCCCTCGTCGGCGTGTTCCTGCTGCTCAACGCCGTCATCGTGGGCGTCGGGCTGGTCGACGTGTTCACCACCGACGGGGCGCTGTCGCAGTGGCGGCACGCGCTCACCGCCGGGCACGGCGGCGGGTTCGGCCTGCTGCTGCCCGCCCTCGCCGCCTTCCCCTCGCTGGTGCTGGGCCTGTCCGGCTTCGAGACCGGGGTCAGCATGATGCCGCTGGTCGCCGCCGGCGGCAAGAGCGCACAGGAGCGCGAGGCCTCCCGGCTGCGCAACACGAAGAAGCTGCTCACCACCGCCGCGGCGATCATGTCGGTGTACCTCGTCGCCACCAGCTTCATCACCACCGTGCTCATCCCCGAGAAGGAGTTCAAGGCGGGCGGCCAGGCGGCCGGGCGGGCGCTGGCGTACCTCGCGCACGAGAAGATCGGCGGGGCCTTCGGCACCGTCTACGACATCAGCAGCGTGCTCATCCTGTGGTTCGCCGGGGCGTCGGCCATGGCCGGACTGATCAACATCATCCCGCGGTACCTCCCGTCGTACGGCATGGCGCCGGAGTGGGGCCGCGCGGTGCGCCCGATCGTGCTCGTCTACACCGCGATCAGCATCGGCATCACGATCGCCTTCGGGGCCGACGTCAACGCCCAGGCCGGCGCCTACGCCACCGGCATCCTGGCGATGATGGTCTCCGGCGCGGTCGCGGTGACGATCTCGGCCTTCCGCGCCGGCCAGCGCGTCGCCGGCGCCGCGTTCACGGTGCTCACGCTCATCCTGCTGTACGCCCTGGGCGCGAACGTCGTCGAGAAGCCCGACGGCATCATCATCTCCGCCGTCTTCATCGCCGGCATCATCGTCGTGTCGCTGATCTCCCGGGTCAGCCGGACCACGGAGCTGCGGGCCGACGCGATCGAGTTCGACGATGAGGCCCGCCGGTTCGTCACCGAGTCGATCGAGCACGACGGCGAGCTCAACATCGTGGCCAACCGGCGGCAGGCCGGGGACAGGGCGGAGTACGAGGGCAAGGAGGCCGAGCAGCGGGGCATCAACCCGGTCCCGGGCCGCGCCGACATCATCTTCCTCGAGGTCTCCGTGGTCGACCCGTCGGCGTTCAGCGGCACGCTGTGCGTGCGCGGGGTCGACGTGGACGGCTACCGGGTACTGCGCACCGAGAGCCCGGCGGCGCCGAACGCCATCGCGGCGATCCTGCTGGCGCTGCGCGACGCGACGGGGGTGCGGCCGCACGCCTACTTCGAGTGGGCCGAGGGCAACCCGCTGGGGCACCTGTTCCGGTACCTCATCCTCGGCCGCGGCGACACGGCGCCCGTGGTTCGCGAGATCATCCGGGCCAGCGAGCCGGACCCGGCACAACGCCCAGGCATCCACGTCGGTGGCTGAATGCCCCGAAAGGGGGCGCGCGAACCCGGGCCGGCGTACTACGGTGGGACCCGACTCGGGGGAGGCATCGGTATGCGGGTGTCCAGACAGGTCCGGCTGGTGCACTGGACCATCACCGCGGCGACCGCGCTGCTCGCGCTGGACGTCTCGCTGTCGGCCGCAGCGCTGATCCACCTCGGGCAGCAGCACTTCCGGCTGGTGTCCGAGGCGCAGATCGCACAGGTGCACACCGACATGGTCAACAGCCTGGTCGTGGCCGCGGCGTCCGTGCTCGCGCTCGCCGTCATCATCCTGTTCGTGCGCCGCCCGACCAACAAGGTCCGGGTCGCCGTGTGGGTCGCCGCCCCGCTCATCACGCTGGCGAACCTGTGCTTCCTGGTCGGCGGGCCGGAGTGGGCGGTGGCCCCGACCGGCGACGAGCCCGAGCTGCTGCGGGCCGAGTACACGCAGGCCGTGCCCGCCTGGTACACCGGCCCGCACGGGGTGGCCGGGCTGCTCGCGGCCGCGCTGCTGGTCCTCGCCTGGGTGTTCATGTTCCGCACCGACGTGCGCGAGTACTACATCGACGGCGGCTACGACGCCAACCGCGGCTACACGTCGTGGGTCGAGCGCACCGGCGGCCCGTGACGGCTCCTGATACCGCGTCGTAAGGTGTCGCGGTGAGCGAAGACTCGCCCCACTCCCAGGGACCGCGCCCGCCAGCCTGGAACCGCCGCCCCGCGCTCCCGCCGACCGCCGCCCCCTCGCCGCGCCCCGCTCCCCCGCCCGCCGCCACGGCCACGCGCATCCCCGGCAACGTGCCGTTCCTGGTGCGGCCCAGCGCGCTGCGGCGGGCACTCGTCTTCGTGCCGCTGGTGGTGGCCCTGCTCTTCGTGATCGGCTGCCCGGCCACGCTGTCGCTGACCGCGGACGGGCCGGACCACACCAGCGGCGACATCGTGCTGCTCGTGGCCGGCATGTCGTGCCTGGTCGTCACGTTCGGCACCGCCCTGGCGCTGCACCTGATCGCCCACACCGCGGGCGGGCCGATCCTCGGGATCGCGCCGGCCGGGGTGTGGGTCCGGCGGGTGGGACTGCGCCGAAGCGTCACCTGGCTGCCGTGGGAGCAGGTCGCCGAGATCCACCGTGGGCGCCGGCTGCTGGAGAAGGTCGTCACCGTGCGGCCGCGGACCGGCGGGGGACACACCGCGACGCTCACCTTCGCCGACCGCTCGGAGGACGAGATCCTGGCGGCGCTGCGCGAGTACAGCGGCGGACGGGTCGAGCTGCGGTTCTAGGCCGGCGGCGCCTTGTCGCCGCCGGGCACCGCGTGGCGGTCGGTCCGTCCGGGCTCGGGCGCAGTAGTATGTCATGTCGCTGTACACGTGTTCGATGCCGCAGGCGGTCGGCGTTCTGCCGCTTGATCCGCCGGCGCCGCATCGGGCGGCAGTGTGCGATCGGTCACGGCAATGCGCCTTATCCGGGCGGTTCCGGCGGACATCGGCGGCCATCGGCCCGCGGTTCGAGGTCCGCCGATTCGGAAATCGGGCGCGTCGGACACCACACGCGGCGAGGGTGCAACAAAAATGTCAGACCCTGGGGCTACGCTCGCGGGCAGCACAGGGACCAGGACCATTGGAGAGAGTCGAGTTGACCGCACAACCCGAGACCTTGTACGGGGCAGACAACCTCACGCTCCTCGAAGGGCTGGACGCCGTCCGCAAGCGCCCGGGCATGTACATCGGCTCGACCGACAGCCGGGGCGTCGCCCACCTCTTCAACGAGATCGTGGACAACTGCACCGACGAAGGCATCGCCGGGCACGCCACCCGGGTCGAGGTGACACTGCACGCCGACGGGTCGGTGCAGGTCGATGACGACGGCCGCGGCATCCCGGTCGACGTGCACGCCAAGACGGGGATGTCCGGCGTCGAGCTGGTGCTGACCCGGCTGCACGCGGGCGGGAAGTTCGGCGGGTCGGGGTACAAGACCTCCGGCGGCCTGCACGGCGTCGGTGCCTCCGCGGTCAACGCGCTGTCCACCCGCTACGAGGTGACCGTCCGCCGCGACGGCAAGGTCCACCACATGTCGTTCCAGCACGGCGTGCCGGGCGACTTCGACGGGGCGGGGGCCACGGCGAAGTTCACCCGCCGCGGCGGGCTGACCGTGCAGGGCCGTATGAAGCGCGGCTCGACGACGGGCACCTCCACCCGCTACTGGCACGACCCGCGGTATTTCGAGTCCGGCGCCGCGCTCGACCCGGAGGCGGTGCGGGCCAAGCTGCGCAACACCGCGTTCCTCGTGCCGGGCGTGACCTACGTGCTCAAGGACGCCACCCAGGGCTCGATCACCACCGAGACCTACCACTACCCCCACGGGCTGTCCGACATGGTGGAGTTCCTCGCCCCGAGCGGGGACAAGCCGGTCTGCGGGACGCTGCTCATCAACGGCGAGGGCCAGTACAAGGAGAACGCCGCCGACGAGAACGGCGTGATGAAGGCCAACGTGGAGCGGCGGGCCGAGGTCGAGATCGCGCTGCGCTGGGGCACCGGCTACGACCGCGTGGTCGAGTCCTTCACCAACACCATCCGCAACATGCACGGCGGCACCCACCGGCGCGGCTTCGAGCGGGGCGCGGTGCGGGCGCTGACCGAGGCGATCCGCAACACCCGCGGCCTGCTGCGGCCCAAGGAGGACCTGCCGACCCTCGACGACGTGCTCGAGGGCATGACCGCCGTCATCCACGTGCGCATCCCCGAGCCGCAGTTCACCTCCCAGACCAAGGACGAGCTGTCCACCGCCCCGGTGACCCGGGTCGTGCAGCAGGTCGTCGAGCAGCACATCAAGGCCTGGATCGAGGCGCGCAAGACCAAGGTCGAGGCGCGCACCGTGCTGCAGAAGATCGTCGACGCGGCCCGGGTGCGGCTCACCCAGAAGCAGCAGAAGGACGCGGCCCGGCGCAAGACGGCCCTCGAGGGCGCGTCGATGCCGGCCAAGCTCGTCGACTGCCGCTCCACCGGGGTGCGCCGCAGCGAGCTGTTCATCGTCGAGGGTGACAGCGCGCTGGGCACCGCGCGGATGGCGCGCTCGTCGGAGTACCAGGCGCTGCTGCCGATCCGCGGCAAGATCCTCAACGTGCAGAAGGCCAACATCCAGCAGGTGCTGGACAACCAGGAGTGCTCGGCGATCGTGCAGGTGCTCGGGGCCGGCTCCGGGCGCACCTTCGACCTCGAGGCCATGCGCTACGGCCGCATCCTGATCATGGCCGACGCCGACGTCGACGGCTCGCACATCCGCACGCTGCTGATCACGCTGTTCGCCAAGTACATGCGGCCCGTGATCGCCGACGGGCGGCTGTATGCGGCCGTCCCGCCGCTGCACAAGATCGTCACGAAGGGCCGCAACCCGGAGACGATCTACACGTACACGCAGCAGGAGATGACCAGCACCGTGGCCCGGCTGGAGAAGGCCGGCAAGCAGGTCGTGACGCCGATCCCCCGGTTCAAGGGTCTGGGCGAGATGGACGCCGACGAGCTGTGGGAGACCACGATGAACCCGGCGACCCGGGCGGTGCGGCGCATCACGCTGGACGACGTCGAGGCCGCCGAGGAGGTGCTCGAGCTGCTCATGGGCGAGCGGGTCGAGCCCCGCCGGAACTGGCTGATCGAATCCGCCGAGCGGGTCGACCAAGAGACCATCGACGCCTGAGACCGGAAGGCCGTTTCTTCACCATGGCACGCAGGACCACCAAGGCGGTCAAGGCCGACCTGTCCGCTTTCGATCAGGCGGGCGCGCGGGTGCTGGACAACCCGCTCACCACCGAGGTCGAGGATTCGTATCTGGAGTACGCGTACTCCGTCATCCACTCCCGCGCGCTGCCCGACGCGCGGGACGGGCTCAAGCCGGTGCACCGCCGGATCCTGTTCTCGATGAGCGAGCAGGGCCACCGGCCCGACCGCGGACACGTGAAGTCCTCCCGGGTCGTCGGTGACGTGATGGGTAAGTACCACCCGCACGGCGACGCCGCGATCTACGACGCCATGGTCCGCATGGCCCAGGACTTCTCGCTCAACGTGCCGCTCATCGACGGGCACGGCAACTTCGGCTCCCCGGACGACGGGCCGGCGGCGTCGCGGTACACCGAGGCCCGGATGTCGCGCGAGGCGATGCTGCTCGTCGGCGAGCTCGACGAGGGCACCGTCGACTTCCGGCCCAACTACGACGGCTCCCTCGAGGAGCCCTCGGTGCTGCCCGCCGCCTTCCCCAACCTGCTGGTCAACGGCTCGTCCGGGATCGCGGTCGGCATGGCGACCAACATGATCCCGCACAACCTCGGCGAGGTCGTCGCCGCGGCCCGCTGGCTGATCAACCACCCGGCGGCCACGCTGGACAAGCTCATGGAGTTCGTCCCCGGCCCCGACCTGCCCACCGGCGGGCTGCTGCTGGGCCTGGACGAGGTGCGCCGGGCCTACGAGACCGGGCGCGGCGTGGTGCGCATGCGCGGCCGGGTCGAGATCGGGCTGCTGGAGGGCAGCCGCGGGCGGCAGGCGATCACGGTGACCGAGCTGCCGTACGGCATCGGCGCCGAGAAGGTCATCGAGAAGATCACCGACGAGGTCAACAAGACCAAGCGGCTGCAGGGCATCGCCGACGTCAAGGACCTCACCGACCGGGAGAACGGCACCCGGCTGGTCATCGAGTGCAAGGTCGGCGTCAACCCGCAGGCCCTGCTGGCCGACCTCTACCGGCTCACCCCGCTCGAGCAGTCCTTCGGCGTCAACAACCTCGTGCTGGTCAACGGCCAGCCGCAGACCCTCGGGCTCAAGGCGCTGCTGGAGGTGTTCCTGGCCCACCGGTACGAGGTGGTCACCCGGCGCACCGAGTTCCGCCGCAAGAAGCGCCAGGACCGCCTGCACCTCGTCGACGGCCTGCTCATCGCCCTGCTCGACATCGACCGCGTGATCGCCCTGATCCGCGACAGCGACAACGCGGCGGCCGCCAAGGCCGGCCTGATGAGCGAGTTCGGGCTGACCGACATCCAGGCCACCTACATCCTCGACACCCCGCTGCGCCGGCTCACCCGCTACGACCGCATCGAGCTGGAGGCCGAGCAGCAGCGGCTCAACGAGGAGATCGCCGCCCTGAGCCAGATCCTCGACGACGAGAAGGTGCTCAAGAAGGTCGTCTCCGACGAGCTGGCCGCGGTGGTCAAGGAGCACGGCCAGCCCCGCCGCACCACCCTCATCGACGGCGACCTCAAGGAGGTCCTCGCCGCCTCTGTGCCGGCCGGGCCGCTCGAGGTCAGCGACGACCCGTGCCAGGTGCTGCTGTCGGCGACCGGCCTGGTCGCCCGCACCGCCGCCGAGTCTGAGGAGGCCCCGGAGGGCAGCCGCAAGGCCGGCCGGGACAAGCACGACACGGTCCGCGCCGTCGTGCACACCACCGCCCGCGGCCAGGTCCTGCTGGTCACCAGCCGCGGCCGCGCCTTCAAGGTCGACGTGCTGCCGCTGCCGGTCCTGCCCGACCAGCCCGGCACCGTCTCCCTGCGCGGCGGCATGTCCACCGCGGAGCTCGTCCCGCTGGAGTCCGGCGAGAAGGTGGTCGGCCTGGCCCCGCTCACCGACCGCGGCGCCGAGTCCGGCTCCCCGGGCCTGGCCCTGGGCACCCGCGCCGGCATGGTGAAGATCTGCGCCCCCGAGTGGCCGGTCCGCGCCGACGAGTTCGAGGTCATCGGCCTGCGCGACGGCGACGAGGTCATCGGCGCCACCTGGCTCAACGACGGCGCCGAGACCCTGGCCTTCGTCAGCTCCGACGCCTCGCTGCTGCGCTTCCCGGCCAACCTGGTCCGCCCGCAGGGCCTGAAGGGCGGCGGCATGGCCGGCATCAGCCTCGCCCCGGACACCACCGTCCTGTTCTTCGGCGCCGTCACCACGAAGGACCCGGAGCACGGCGAGCCGATGGTCGTCACCGCCACCATGGGCAACGCCAAGATGACCCCCCTGCGCCTGTACCCGGCGAAGGGCCGCGCCACGGGCGGCGTGCGCGCCCAGCGCTTCCTCAAGGGCGAGTCCCACCTGGTCCTGGCCTGGATCGGCCCCCGCCCGGTCGCCGCCTCCACCAAGGGCGAGCCGCGCGACCTCCCGGCCGCCGACCAGCGCCGCGACGGCTCGGGCGCCCAGCTGCGCGCCCCGGACCTGGTCGGCCACCTGGTCGAGCGCGGCTGACCAGCCGATCGGCGCGCGCCCGTCTTCACGGCGCGCGCCGATCCCGGCGGCCCGCATCACTGCTTCCATTGCGCGGGCACACCGCACCGCGTCAAGCCGGGCGCCGCGCGGCAGAGCGGCGCCGGCGGGCTCACGGCCGGGCGGCTCGGCGGGCGGCGAGCTTCGCCAGGAACTGGCTGCGGAAGCGGCGGGAGGCTCCGGGGAGATTGACCAGGGGGCGCAGCTCGTCGGGGTCGAGCTCGGGGCGGTCGGCCAGGGCCAGGGCGGCGGCGTAGGGCCGCTCGACCGAGCCGGCGAGCAGGGCCGCGACCCGCTCGAGGACGCGCAGCAGCACCGTGCGGTCGGCCCGCACGTGCTCGGCGGCGGTGCGCAGCATCCGGTTGGTGTCCCACGCGTCGAACTCGCTGTTCACGACCCGCAGGAGTGTCTCGGGGGCGGTCCACGGCCGGCTGAGCACCGTCAGGCGGATGAACGCGACCGGGCTCGCCGCCAGCTCGTGCAGGTCGGCCGGGTCCAGCCTCGGGTCCTCCGCCGCTTGCCGGTAGTGCAGCGGCGAGCGGTTCACCGGCGGCAGCTCGCCGCGAGCCCGGAGCCGGTCGTGGTCTGAACGTCACAGCATCGGACGGGCATCCGACACTGTGCGCATCGCAACTCGCACGGAGGGCAGTTCGCGACAGCCGTCCCGGGTTCCGGCTTCGTACTCTGCACGAACTGCGCATCCCAATGGGGCGCGTTTGATGCGGAGGACATAGATGAAACACATAAAGGTTCTGCTGGCACTCTCCCTCGCGGCGGTTGGGCTGGCCGGGTGCCAAACCGAGGTGACCACCGGCGAGCCCGCGCAGGCCAGGGCCGTCAAGCCGGCCGAGGGGTCGGCGACGGCGACGGCGAAGGCCACGGCGAAGGCGTCGGCGAAGGCGTCGGCGAACGCGCTGCCCCCGGCCGAGGCCCTCAAGGCGGCCGTGAAGGCGCTGGACACCACGGCGTACAACTTCGGCATCAAAGCGGGCCCCGTCACCGGCGGCGGCCGGATCGACCCCGCCACGAAGTCGGCCAACATGCAGCTCGCCGGCAAGGTGGAGACGCTCGACATTTCGATGGCGTACATCGTCATCGCGCCCGACCTGTGGTTCCGGGGCGACTTCGGGGACGAGCTGAACAAGCACTGGGGCCTGCAGCCCGGGGCGTGGCTGCTGATCGACAAGACCAAGCTGACGTCCACGGCCTCGCTGCCGATCGACGACGCCGGCGCGCCGGAGCTGGGCGTCACCGAGCTGTTCAAGGACGGCCTCGCCGCGGTCGAGCGGACCGACGCCACCCACTTCACCGGCACGGTCGACATGACCCTCGCCAACAGCATTCTGGCCCCGTCGGAGAGCACCCTGAAGGACGCCGGCACCAAGGCCAAGGAGGTCCCCTTCATCGCCACCACCGACTCCCAGGGCCGCCTGATCTCCTTCAAGATCGACGGCGCCGGGATCGATGCCAACCTGTCGATGGAGCTGACCTTCACCGGCTTCGGCTCGATCCAGCCGGTGACGAAGCCCTCCAACGCCACCAAGGCCCCCGACTCGGTCTACGACCTGCTCAACTGAGCGCCGCTCCCCGCGCTCGCGGTCACCGGCCGCGGGCGCGGGACAGCCGGCTACCGTGCCTACCAGTGCAGCGGCGCGTGCCCCTGCTGGAGGACGGTGGTGAAGCCGCCGGCCGCGACCAGGACCCGGATCCGGCCGGCGGTGGTCGTGTAGTGCTCGAGCTCCTCGCCGGTCGGGTCGTTGACGCTCACCGTCGCCGGGGCCTCCCCGGGCACGACGACGTCGGTGGCCCGGGTGCTGGTGGCCATGCTGCGCAGCAGCGTCAGGTGGGCGCCGGTGAGCGGGTCGGCCAGGGCCATCGAGTGCATCTCGGCGCCCTCGATGCGCACGGCCGGCTCGGCGATGCGGGCCACCCCGGCCGCCTGCGCGTCGCCGTCGAGGGCCAGCATGGCGAGCAGGCCGTGGATGGTCGACTCGGCGCCGGCGTCGCGGTGCACCACGCCCGGGCCGGCGGCGGCGCCGTCGAGGATGTCGATGCCGTCGTACGTGACGCCCGTCGCCGGGTCGTACATCGGGGCGCTCGCCGGGTTGTTGCCGAAGAACCAGGAGCCGGCCACCCCGGCCAGGGTGCGCAGCGCCGACCGGCCGGTCGCGCGGGCCGTGGCCAGCAGCGACTCGATGCGGGAGTGGGCGCCGTAGGCCAGCTGCACGCCGTCGAGGGTCATCGCCTCCCGCGCGCCGGGCATCGCCACCCGCAGGTTGTCCGGGCCGCCGCCGATGAGCAGGTGCGGCGTGAACGACGCGGCGTCGGCCAGGGCGGCGTCGCGGGCGGACAGGTCGCCGCACACCTCGTACACGCGGGCCAGCGCGCCGGGGGCGAGCCCGGCCCAGCCGTGCCACTCGGTGCGCGACAGCCCGTAGGGCAGCACCGCCCCGAAGGGCCACGTCCACGGGGTGCCGGTGCGCATCGCCGCGACCGCCTCGGCGAGCTGCTCCAGCACCTTGCGGGCGTCCTCGTCGTCGCTGATGCGGGTGTACTCGCACAGCCCGAGCAGCGCCTCACCGGTCAGATCGGCGCCGTCGGCGATCAGCCAGGCCGGCGTCGCCGTGTCGTCGACGAGGCGCCACTGGCCGTACCGGCACAGCACCTGCCGCCGCAGCGCCCCCGCGGCCAGGCGCAGCCGCACCCGCAGGAACGCCGCGAAGGCCGGGTCGTCGCCGTGGAAGGCGGCGTAGCCCTCGCCGAGCGCCCACACGGTGCGGGCCAGCCAGGCCGACTCGGCGCTGTCCGACGGGTCGGGCGCCTCGATCGGCTCGGCGCTGGGGTTGAGCCGCCCGTCGGGCTGCTGCCACAGCACCACGTTGCCGCTGCGCGGGTCGGTGTCGTCCTGCGGCGCGGTCTGCAGGTAGCACAGCCCGCGCAGCAGCTGGCGGGCGGCGGACCGGCTGGTCGCGGCGCCGGTGCTGCGCCAGTGCCGGGCGTAGACGATCGCCGCGCGGGCGATGTCGTCGGCGTTGAACGCCCCCTGGGTCCAGTCGCCGTCGGCGGTGCGCTCGCCTCCCCCGCACGGCAGGTAGCTGCCGTCGGGCAGCCGCTCGGCGTACGTCCACACCACCTCGACCTCCGGCTCCTCGGCGAGCCGGTACGTGGTGTGCCCCGCGACGGCCGGCGGGGCGATGCGGACCCGAAGCGAGTCCAGGTGGGCGAGGTTCGTCAGCACGAAATCGCCCATTCCCCGGCCGGAACAGGGCAAACGGCCACCCCAGGGCTATCTGTGATCTAGTGCGATTTGTGATCTACGACGTGCGGTCGAGCGACACCGCGGCGGCGGCCGTGTCGACCTGCAGGGCGTAGCGGTCGGCGGCCGCGGCCCAGCCGTCGCCCGCGATGGTGGTGCCGCCGGGGACGTTCTGCTTGGTCTGCGCGTCGAGGCGGACCTCGCCGATGGTGCCCTGGGCGCCGAGGGTGAGCTGGGCGGGTGGGCCGGCCGGGGCGTGCACGGTGAGCCGGCCGACGCCGCCGACGTGGATCGGCAGGGTGCCCTCCGGCTTGGGCACGGTGACCTCGAGCTCCTGCACGCCGGCGAGGACCTCGACGCCCGCGAGGCGGCCGCCGGCGAAGTCGACGACCTGGCGCAGCCCGCCGCCGGCCAGCTTCAGCTGCCAGCGGACGGTGGCGTTGAGGTAGACGTGGACGGTGGCCTGGCCGGCGACCTCGGTGCCGGTCAGCCGCAGCCGCACGGTGTCGCCCGCCTCCTCCGCGACCGGGGCGACCTTGCTGCCGGGGAGGGTGGAGGCGCGGTACAGCACCCCGTCCATCGCCTCGCTGTGGATGATGACCGACTCGACGCCGTTGACCACCTCGAGCTCGGCCGCCTGCCGGCCCCCGAGGGCGCCCTGCACGCTGTGCACCGGCTCGGCGTCGGCCGGCTTCGGCGGGTCGCCGCCGCCCTGCTGCGACACCATGACGATGCCGGCCAGCACGAGGGCGATGGCGAGCAGACCGGTGGCGAAGCGCCACAGCTTCATGACGGCCCTTTCGGGAGCGGTGGCGCCCGCAGCGATCACGGGCGCCACCGGGACGGATCAGGGACTGGTGCAGGTGAGGGTCGGCGGGGTGGCGGGGGCCGTGCCGGTGCCGTTGAAGCCGAACGAGGTGCTGGCGTTGGCGCCGAGGACCTTGTTCCAGTCGACGTTGCGGACCGTCACGTTGGGGGGCTGGGTGACGAGCGTGCCGTTCCACGGCGCGCCCTCGAAGCCCTGGCCGCCGGTGTACGACCACTTCACCGTCCACCCGTTGAGCTGCGCCGCGCCGTTGTTCTTCACGGTGACCTCCGCCTGGAAGTGACCCGCCCAGTCGATCGGGTTGGTCTTCCAGGTGGCGGTGCAGCCGCCGGGAACGGGGTTCGACGAGTTCGGCGGGGGCGGCGAGGCGGACGCGGACGGCGAGGCCGAGCGCGAGACCGACGGGGACGCGGACGGGGAGCGCGACGGCGAGGCGGACGTGGACGGGCTGGGCTGGTTGCCGCCCACCCCGGTCACCTCGCCGTGGCCGCCGTCGAAGACGACGTCGGAGCAGCTGAAGAAGTTCTCCTGGCTGTCCGAGCGCACCCACTGGATGAAGAGGATGTGCCGGCCGGTCTTGCCCGCCGGCAGCGTGGTGTCCCAGTAGTAGTAGTTGAACGCCCCGGGGCCGCCGGACTGCGGCGGGTCGGTGACGCTCCAGAACGACACCAGGTCGGACCAGGCCAGGGGCTTGGTCGGGTCAAAGCCGTCCTTGGTGATGTACATGTGGAAGGTGCCGGGGTGGGCGGCCCAGTTGCTGTAGTGCAGCTGGATCGTCGAGCCGGCGGTGAGGTGGGTGGTCGGCCAGTCGGTGCGGGCGGCGTTGTACGCGGCGTACTTCGTGGTGCCGGCGCCGCAGATCTGCCCGTCCGGGATGTAGCCGGTGGTGCGCCCGCCGGCGTCGGAGCGCAGCACGCCGAACCAGTCGTAGAGCGGCTGGGTGCCACCCTGGGCGACGGCGTCGGCGCAGGCCGGGTTGGTCGGGCTGATCGTGCCGTTGGCCTGCAGGCCGTCGACGTAGCACAGGTAGGTGCGGCTGCCGGGCACGAGCGCGACGCCGTGGGCCGCGGCGGGCGCGGGCGCCACGAGCGCGGCGGCGGCGAACGCGGCCGCGGCTATCACGGCCGGCGCGATCGCCCGTCTGAGTCTTGCCACTTCGGTTCCTCCTCGGGTTCGGGGCACGGCTGAGTCGCTCGGGCTCCCACGAGGTAGGCGCATCTTCGGCGCGCGCGGCGCCGCTTGGCAAGGATGACCATGAATGCCTGCGGTAAAGGCATGAAACTTACCCGGAGGGGACGCGGCAGGCGCCCGGCCCGGCGCCCGGCGCGAGGACGAAGCGGCCGGGGAAGTCGCCCGGGTCGAGATTCCTGGCGGAGGCGCGCTCGAGGGTCCCGCCCGGCTCGAAGGCAGGCTCACGCAGTGGCTCGGCCGACAGAGGGCGGGCACGCGGCGGGGAAGGCGGACCGCTCCGCGTCAGGAGGGCGCGGCGGGCGAGGTGCAGCGCCCGCCGCTCCGAATCGAACTCCTGTCCCTGTGGCCGGGCCGGCGCGGCCCGGCCACGGGACGTCTTCTCAGTCGACCTCGACCGCGGCCGCGGCGAACTGGGCCGAGTACAGGCGGGCGTAGGCGCCGTCGGCCGCCAGCAGGGAGTCGTGGGTGCCCTGCTCGACGATGCTGCCGTGCTCCATGACGAGGATCAGGTCCGCGTCGCGGATGGTCGACAGGCGGTGGGCGATGACGAAGCTCGTCCGGCCCGCGCGCAGCGTGCTCATCGCGCGCTGGATGAGCACCTCGGTCCGGGTGTCGACGGAGCTGGTGGCCTCGTCGAGGATGAGGATCGTCGGCTCGGCCAGGAACGCCCGGGCGATCGTGATGAGCTGCTTCTCGCCCGCGCTGACGCCGGCGCCCTCCTCGTCGAGGACCGTGTCGTAGCCCTCCGGCAGGGTGCGCACGAACCGGTCGGCGTGGGCCGCCTCGGCCGCCGCGGTGATCTTCTCCGGGGTGGGGTGGTCGGCGCCGTAGGCGAGGTTCTCCGCGATGCTGCCCTGGAACAGCCAGGTGTCCTGCAGCACCATGCCGATCTGCTCGCGCAGGTCGTCGCGGGACATCGTGGCGATGTCCACGTCGTCGAGCAGAATCCGCCCGCCGGTCAGGTCGTAGAACCGCATGATGAGGTTGACCAGCGTGGTCTTGCCTGCGCCGGTCGGGCCGACGATGGCGACCGTCTGGCCCGGCTCCACGCTCAGCGAGAGGTCCTCGATGAGCGGCTCGTCGGGCTTGTACTGGAACGAGACGTGCTCGAACGTCACCTTGCCGCGGACCTGCTCGGGGCGGGCCGGGACGGCCGGCTCCGGGCTCTGCTCGGCCGCGTCGAGCAGCTGGAACACCCGCTCGGCGGAGGCGACGCCGGACTGGACCAGGTTGGCCATGCTGGCGACCTGGGTCAGCGGCTGGGAGAACTGGCGGCTGTACTGCACGAATGCCTGCACGTCACCCAGCGTCATCGTCCCCGAGGCCACCCGCAGGCCGCCGACGACGGCGACGAGCACGTAGTTGATGTTGCCGATGAACATCATCGCCGGCTGGATGAGGCCGGAGATGAACTGGGCCCGGAACGCGGAGGTGTACAGCGCCTCGTTGTGCTCCTCGAAGGTCTTGGCCGCCTCCTGCTGCCGGCCGAAGATCTTCACCACCGAGTGGCCGGTGAACATCTCCTCGATGTGGCCGTTGAGCCGGCCGGTGGTGGCCCACTGCTTGACGAACTGCGGCTGGGCGCGCTTGCCGATGCGGGCCGTGATGAAGACCGACAGCGGCACGGTGACCAGCGCGATGACGGCCAGCAGCGGCGAGATCCAGAACATCATGCCGAGCACCGCGATGATCGTCAGCAGCGACGTGAGCAGCATGCTCAGCGACTGCTGCAGGGTCATCGCGATGTTGTCGGTGTCGTTGGTGGCGCGGCTGAGCACCTCGCCGCGGGGCTGCTGGTCGAAGTAGCTCAGCGGCAGCCGGGCCAGCTTGAGCTGGACCTGCTCGCGCAGCCGGTAGACGGTGCGCTGCACGACGATGGTGGTCAGCCGGGCCTGCAGGAGGCCGAAGATCCAGGCGAAGATGTACACCACCGCGACCATCAGCAGGACCTGCTCGAGCCGGCCGAAGTCGATGCCCTTGCCGGGGACGAGGTGGTCCATGCCGCCGAGCAGGTCGGCGAAGCGGTCCTGGCCCTGCGCGCGCAGGCCCGCGATGGCCTGCTCCTTGGACAGGCCGGGCGGGATCTTCTTGCTGACGATGCCCTCGAAGATGACGTCGGTGGCGTGGCCGAGCAGGCGCGGGCCGAGCACGGACAGCACGACGCTGGCGATGCCGAAGACGAGCACCGCGCCGACGATGAGCCGGTCGGGGGCGAGCATCTTGAGCAGGCGCTTGGCCGAGCCCTTGAAGTCCTCGATCTTGGCCGGCGGTCCCCCGGCCATCATCATCCGGCCGGGCCCGAACCCGGGACCCCCCGGGCGACCGCCGCCGCCGGGCCGGTTGGGAGCGGTCACGCTGTCCTACCTTGAGTAGTAAGAACACGGACAAAATGGCTGCCGGCGGTCACGCTGCGGCCTCCTGCTCTGTCAGCTGGGAAAGGACGATCTCGCGGTACGTCTCGTTGTCGTCCATGAGTTGCTGGTGGGTGCCGGTGCCGACCACGCGCCCCTCGTCGAGCACGACGATGCGGTCGGCGTCGCGGATGGTGCTGACCCGCTGGGCCACGATCACGACCGTCGCGCCGGCGGTCTCGGCCCGCAGCGCCTCGCGCAGGGCCGCGTCGGTGGCGTAGTCCAGCGCCGAGAACGAGTCGTCGAAGAGGAAGACCTCGGGCCGGGCGACCAGCGTGCGGGCGATGGCCAGGCGCTGGCGCTGCCCGCCGGAGACGTTGGTGCCGCCCTGGGCGATCGACGCCTCGAGCCCCTCGGGCATGGCCCGCACGAAGTCCGCCGCCTGGGCCACCTCCAGGGCCTGCCACAGCTCCTCGTCGGTGGCTTCGGGCCGGCCGTAGCGCAGGTTGCTGGCCACGGTGCCGGAGAACAGGTACGGCTTCTGCGGCACCATGCTCACCGTCCGCGACAGCAGCGCCGGGTCGATCCGGCGCACGTCCACGCCGTCGACGAGCACCGCGCCGCCGGTCGCGTCGAACAGCCTCGGCACGAGGTTGAGCAGCGTGGTCTTGCCGGCCCCGGTGCTGCCGATGATGGCCGTCGTCTGGCCCGGATGGGCGATCAGGTCGACATCCTCCAGTACCGCGGCCTCCGCACCCGGATAGTGGAAGGACACGCCGCGCAGCTCGAGCTCGCCGTGCACGTCGAGGCTGGTCACCGGCTCCGCCGGCGGCTTCACGCTGGACTTGGTGCCCAGCACCTCCTGGATGCGCTCGGCGCACACCTCGGCCCGCGGGATCATGACGAACATGAAGGTCGCCATGAGCACCGACATGAGGATCTGCATGAGGTAGCTCAGGAACGCCGTCAGCGCCCCGACCTGCATGTCGCCGGCGTCGATGCGCTTGGCGCCGAACCACAGCACCGCGATGCTGGAGACGTTCACCAGCAGCATGACGGTCGGGAACATCAGGGACATGAGCCGGCCGACGGCGAGGGAGACCTCGCGCAGGTCGGCGTTGGTGCTGGCGAACCGGGCCCGCTCGTGCTCGTCGCGCACGAACGCGCGGATGACCCGGATGCCGGTGATCTGCTCGCGGATGACCCGGTTGACCAGGTCGATGCGCACCTGCATGAGCCGGAACAGCGGCCGCATGCGGACCACGATGAGCGAGATGAGCCCGATGAGCAGGGGCGTGACGACGAGCAGCAGCCCGGAGAGCGGCACGTCCTGCTTCAGGGCCAGGATGATGCCGCCGACGCACATGATCGGCGCCGAGACCATGAGCGTGAAGGTCATCAGCACCAGCATCTGGACCTGCTGGATGTCGTTGGTGGTGCGGGTGATCAGCGACGGGGCGCCGAACTCGCCGACCTCGCGGGCGCTGAGCCGCTGCACCTGGTCGAAGATGCCGGCCCGCACGTCGCGGCCGAGCGCCATCGCGGTGCGGGCGCCGAAGTAGACGGCGGCCGCCGAGCAGACGATCTGGACGAGCGTCACGCCGAGCATGAAGCCGCCGACGCGCAGGATGTAGTTCGTGTCGCCGGCGATGACACCGCTGTCGATGATGTCGGCGTTGAGCGTGGGCAGGTACAGGGTGGCGAGCGTCTGCACCAGCTGCAGCACCACCACCAGGGTGATCGGCCCGCGATAGGGCCGCAGGTACGTTCGCAGCAGACGGATCAGCATCGGTCAGGCTTCTCCAGGTTGGGATTGTCCGGCGGAGTGGTGCAGCAGGCCGTCGAGGAGCACGGCGACGATCTCGTCGGGCGTGAACGGCTCCTCGGTCAGCAGGTCGCCGCGCACGGCGCTGACGACCAGGGCGAACAGCAGCCGGGCAGTGGTGTCCGGGCTGCGGCGCAGCAGCGCACGATCGGGCTCGATGAGCTCGGCGACGGCCTGGGTGAGCCGGCGCCGCCCCCCGATGAGCGCGGCCATCGGTGATTCGTCATTCGCGCACGGCATGGTGCGGGCTAGCATCATCAGCGGTACCGAACCCTCGACCCGGCGCACGACGATGGCCGCGGCGTCGCGCAGCCGCTCCCGCAGCGGCGCCTGCGGGTCGATCGCCGACAGCGCCCGCAGCACCGGCCCGGGCTCGAAGGCGCTGTTCAACGCGGCGGCCAGCAGCGAGGCCTTGTCGGGGAAGACGCCGAAGATGGTGCCCTCGGCGACGCCCGCGGCCTCGGCGATCTGCCGGGTCGTCACCGCCGCGCCGTGCGTGCGCAGCAGCGGCAGCGTGGCGGCGATGAGCGCCGCGCGCCGGTCGTCGGGGGCCAGCGCAGGCACGCGCCGCCGCCGGGTCTGCTGATTGGCGTTCACGGCGACACTCTAATGAGCGAGCACTCACTCGGACAACCGGATTTCGCCGTCGGCGCACAACGCGAGGCGGTTGAACGCTCCGCAACCGCAACGCAACACCGGGTGATGCCACCCGGCACCAGGGTATGCCGAGGATGGACTCACCGAACGAAGGGACGGCCACCATGAGCGGCGTCGACGAGGAAGCCCGGCTGGCGGCCCTGCACAGCTACGGGGTACTCGACGGGCCGCGGCCGCCCGAGCTCGACGACCTGACCCGGCTCGCCGCCTCGATCTTCGACACGCCGATGTCGGCGGTCTCCCTGGTCGACCGGGAGCGGCAGTGGTTCGCCGGCAAGACCGGGCTGGCCGACGACGAGTCGCCCCGCGACCTGTCCTTCTGCGCCGAGACCATCCCGACCCGCGCGCAGCTGGTGGTGCCCGACGCCCGCGCCGACGCGCACTTCAGCTCCTACGCCAACGTGACCGGCGAGCCGCACATCCGCTTCTACGCCGGCTCCCCGCTCATCGACGGCGACGGCCACGTGCTGGGCGCGATGTGCGTCATCGACGACCGCCCCGGCGACCTCGGCGACCGCCAGCGCGAGGCGTTGCAGACCCTGTCCCGGCAGGCCACCGGGCACCTGTCGCTGGTGCGCAGCCGGCTGCAGATGGCCGAGCTGGGCCAGGAGCTGGCCCGGGCCACCCAGCGGGAGGAGGACCTCATCGCGACCATCTCCCACGAGCTGCGCACGCCGGTGACGGCGATCCAGGGGTACCTCGAGCTGCTCGCCGACGACGAGCGCCTGGCCGAGCACAGCCGCCTGGTCGAGCCGATCTACCGCAACGGCCAGCGCCTGGTCGGCATGGTCGAGCACCTGCTCAGCGGCACCCGCCCGGCCGGCGCCCCGCTGCTGCTGCACCGCAGCGCGGTCGAGCTGCACCTGGTGCTCACCGCCGCGGTGCAGGGGTGCCGGGCGGTGGCCGAGCCGCGGGGCGTGGAGGTCGTGGTGGAGCCGCCGACCCAGGCCTCGGTGGTCTCGGTCGACGCGGCCCGGCTGACCCAGGCGGTGCAGCAGCTGGTGCGCAATGCGGTGCTGTTCACCCCGCCCGGCGGCACGGTGACCGTCCGGGTCCTCTACGCGCCGGTGCCGACGATCGAGGTGGCCGACACCGGGGTGGGCATCGCGGCGGACGAGCTGCCGTACGTCTTCCAGCGCTTCTTCCGCGGCCGCCACGCCCGCCGGGAGGCGGTCCCCGGCGTCGGGCTGGGGCTGCACATCGCCCAGGAGGCGGTGGCGGCGCACGGCGGGCGGGTCACCCTGAGCTCGACCGGTGCCGGTACGACGGCCAGGATCACGCTGCCCTAGACCGCCGCGACCGGCGTGGCGGCACGCCCAGCAGCGGCATCCGCCACAGCGAGACGTCCGGGGACTGCCCGGCGAGGATCAGCAGCCGGCGCATGCTCAGCCGCACGATGTGGTGCGAGACGAAGAACAGCCACACCGCGAGGGGCAGCTCGATCAGGGCGGCGGTGGCCAGGCTGACCCAGCGGTCGTCGCCGGCCGCGGTGAGCATGTCGAACCAGGCGTCGCAGGCCAGCAGGGTGCCGCTCACCTGCGCGGCCAGGATCATGATCTGCCGCCGCCGCAGTGCCGCCCACGCGGTCAGCGCCAGGGCCGTGCCGAGCACGACGTCGAAGCCGACCCAGGTGGCCCGCCAGTGCCCGGCGAGGTACTTCGGCGGCAGCGTCACGGTCAGCGCGATCACCCACGGGATCATGAGCACGCTGACCACGCCGATGACGATGACGAACCGGCGGCGGGCCCCCTCCGCGAGGTCCCGGGAACGCCGGGTGACCGGAGGCGCGAGCGCAGCCAGACGCCGGGCCAGCTCGGCCCGCTCCTCGGTCGTCATGGAGCGCAGCTCGGCGTCCCCGATCACCGTTCGACCATACGTCGCCGCGGGCCCGCCCGGCCCGCGGCGACGGAGGTTGCCTCAGCGGCCGCGCAGCGCCCGGTAGCGCTCGACCAGCGACACGGTCGACGAGTCCAGCGCCGAGAGGTCGGGGCTGTCCGAGGTGAGCGCCGGCTCGATCCGCTTGGCCAGCACCTTGCCCAGCTCCACGCCCCACTGGTCGAACGAGTCGATGTCCCAGATGGCGCCCTGGACGAAGACCTTGTGCTCGTACAGCGCGATGAGCTGGCCGAGCACCGACGGGGTCAGCTCATCGGCGAGGATCGTCGTGGTGGGCCGGTTGCCGTGGAAGGTGCGGTGCGGCACCTCGGCCTCGGCCACCCCCTCGGCGGCGACCTGCTCCGCCGGCTTGCCGAACGCGAGTGCCTGGCCCTGGGCGAACAGGTTGGCCATGAGCAGGTCGTGCTGGTCGCCGAGGGCGCCGAGCTCGGCCACGGGCTTGCAGAAGCCCAGCAGGTCGGCCGGGATGAGCGCGGTGCCCTGGTGGATGAGCTGGTAGTAGGCGTGCTGGCCGTTGGTGCCGGGGGTGCCCCACACGATCGGGCCGGTGGCCCACTCGACCGGCCTGCCCTCGCGGTCGACGGACTTGCCGTTGGACTCCATGTCCAGCTGCTGCAGGTACGCGGTGAACCGGGACAGGTAGTGGCTGTACGGCAGCACCGCGTGGGTCTGGGCGTCGTGGAAGTCGCGGTACCAGATCCCGAGCAGGCCCAGGATCAGCGGCGCGTTGACCTCCGGCGGGGCGGTGCGGAAGTGCTCGTCCATCCGGTGGAACCCGTCGAGCATGGACCGGAAGCCGTCCGGGCCGAGCGCGATCATGAGCGACAGGCCGATCGCCGAGTCGTAGGAGTAGCGCCCGCCGACCCAGTCCCAGAACTCGAACATGTTGGTCGTGTCGATGCCGAACTTGGCGACCTCGCCGGCGTTGGTCGACACGGCCACGAAGTGCTTGGCGACGGCCTCCTCGGCGCCGAGCGCCTCGATCAGCCAGGTGCGGGCGGCGGTGGCATTGGTGATCGTCTCGATCGTGGTGAACGTCTTGGACGAGACGATGAACAGCGTGCTCTCCGGGTCGGCGTCGCGGACGGCCTCGTGCAGGTCGGCCCCGTCGACGTTGGAGACGAACTTGAAGGACAGGGACCGGTCGGTGAACGCCCGCAGCGCCTCGTAGGCCATCGCGGGGCCGAGGTCCGACCCGCCGATGCCGATGTTGACCACGGTGGTGATGCGCTTGCCGGTGTACCCGGTCCACTCCCCCGACCGGATCCGGTCGGCGAACGCGGCCATCCGGTCGAGCACGGCGTGCACCTTCGGCACCACGTTCTCGCCGTCGACGAAGATCTCGGCGTCGCGCGGCGCCCGCAGCGCGGTGTGCAGCACGGCCCGGTGCTCGGTAAAGTTGATCTTGTCGCCGCGGAACATGGCGTCCCGCAGCTCGAACACCCCGCGCGCCGCCGCGAGCTCCTGCAGCAGCCGCAGCGTCTCGTCGGTGACCAGGTGCTTGCCGTAGTCGAGGTAGACGTCGCCGGTGGCCACCGAGTAGCGGCTGCCCCGCTCGGGGTCTTCGGCGAACAGGTCGCGCAGGTGCACCTCTCCGAGCTCCGAGCGGTGCTTGGCGAGCGCCGCCCACTCGGGCAGATGGTTGAGCCGAGGCATCAGGAAACTCCTAGCGAGTCAGCGAGAGACCACTCCACTCGCTGATTCTGCCCCTTTCACGCCCGGCTCGTCGTCGGTGTCCCGATCACGTCCGCGCCGCCACGCCCATTGCCCCAGGAACAGCAGCGTGATGGCGGTGGCGACGGCCAGCACGAGGGTGGTCGGGACGTCGAACAGCTTCAGCGCGCTGGCCACCAGCACCACGACGAGGGCCGCCCGGACCAGCCCGGCCGGCGCCCGCGAGGACAGCCGAGCGCCGATGAGCACGCCGGGCACCGACCCGATGAGGACCGCGGCGGCCAGGTCGAGCTTCAGGTCCCCGAAGAGCGCGTGCCCGAGCGCCGCGGAGAACACCAGCGGGATCGCCTGCACGAGGTCGGTCCCCACCAGGTCGCTCGGGCGCAGCGCGGGGTACAGCGCCAGGAGGATGACGATGATCAGCGACCCGGACCCGACCGAGGTCATCCCGACCACGAGCCCGCCGAGCGCCCCGAGCAGCAGGGTCGGCACCGGCCGGACCTTGATCGGCTTCGGCTCACCCGACCGCTCGCCGCCCTTGCGGTACGCCTTGATCAGCAGTCCGGCGACGGCCATCAGCAGCGCCACCCCGAGGGCGTTGCGCACCACGTCCTGGACCCGGTCGCCGCCCCCGATGGCCCGCATGAGCAGCACGCCGAGGAACGCGCTGGGCACGCTGCCCAGGCACAGCCAGCGCACCAGCGCCCAGTTCACGGTCCCGCGCCGGGCGTGCACGAACCCGCCGAACGGCTTCATCACCGCGCTGGCGGCCAGGTCGCTGGAGACCGCGGCCAGCGGCGGCACGCCGAAGAACAACACGAGGATGGGCGTCATCAGCGCCCCGCCCCCCATGCCGGTCAGCCCGACGATGATACCGACGCCGAGCCCGGCGAACGCCAGTTTGGGATCCACGTGCAGAAGTCTGCCGCCCGAATCCTGTTTTGTCCACTGATTAAGTCGACAATCCATGATTTAGCCACGGACGGTCACCGCTTCGGTACCACCACCAGGCGCGCGGACTGAGGGTCGCTCTTCACACCGCCCAGGGCGACGTCCGCGCCGGTGGCGACGGCGTCCAGCGAGGCGGCCTTGCCGGCGGCGACGACCTTCGTGCCGGCGTCGGTGGCCCAGGTCTGCGTGAAGCCGTCGGTCGACCTGACGGTCAGCGTGGTGCCGTTCTTGGCGGTCACGATGCCGCGCTGCACGACGACGGTCTGCGGGCCGGACCTGGTCTGGACGGTGGCCTCGCCGTGCAGCATGTGCTTGCGCAGGCGGACACGGATGCGGTGGCGCAGGCCGTCCTTGCCGGCCTTGTCCGCCTTGCCGGGAGCGGGGGACGCGCTGGCGTCGCCGAGGCCGAGGGCGGCCAGGGCGGCCGGGACCGCGCCGTCGTCGGCCGTGTCCACGCTCACGGTCTGCAGGTCATCGGCCGGGCCGGCGGCGCAGCCGGCCACGCCCAGGCAGAGGGCGCCGGCGGCCAGGGCGGCCAGGAGGCGGTGCTTCGTCATGGTGCCAACTGTGGGACGGGCGCGGCAGGGCGCGGTCAGCGCGATGTTCGGGTCCGGTAAGCGCCGGCAACCGGGCCGCAACCCGGTTGGCAGCTGGGGCACAGGTTCTCCCCGCCGGCGTCACAAGATCCGGGCCGACCGTCGAGGGCATGCAGATCACCGCGAACGCCCCAGTCCTCGACGTCGTCGTCCCCGTCTACAACGAGCAGCACACCCTGGAGCGCTGCGTGCGCACGCTGCGGCGGTTCCTGAGCGGGCACGTGCCGTACACCTTCCGGATCACCGTCGCCGACAACGCCTCCACCGACGCGACCCTCGACGTCGCGCACGGCCTGGCCCGCCGCTTCGACCGGGTGGCCGTGCACCACCTGGACCAGAAGGGGCGGGGGCGGGCGCTGTCGGCCGTCTGGCAGAGCTCCGACGCCGACGTCGTGGCCTACCTGGACGTGGACCTGTCCACCGACCTCGGCGCGCTGCTGCCGCTGGTCGCGCCGCTGATCTCCAACCACTCCGACGTGGCCGTCGGCAGCCGGCTCATGCGCGGGTCGCGGGTGGTGCGCGGGCCGAAGCGGGAGTTCATCTCGCGCTCGTACAACCGCATCCTGCGTACCGCCCTGGG
This sequence comes from Dactylosporangium salmoneum, assembly GCF_039532525.1. Taxonomy (NCBI): domain Bacteria; kingdom Bacillati; phylum Actinomycetota; class Actinomycetes; order Micromonosporales; family Micromonosporaceae; genus Dactylosporangium; species Dactylosporangium salmoneum. Next base: position 41,048 of record NZ_BAAARV010000017.1, on the reverse strand, counting down.
CGTGCGCTTCTCCGACGCGCAGTGCGGCTTCAAGGCGGTCCGCCGGGACGTGGCCCAGCAGCTGGTGCCGCTGGTGCGCGACACCGGCTGGTTCTTCGACACCGAGCTGCTGGTCATCGCCGAGCGGGCCGGCATGCGCATCCACGAGGTGCCGGTGGACTGGGTCGACGACCCCGACAGCCGGGTCGACATCGTCGCCACGGCCATGGCGGACCTGCGCGGGGTGGCCCGCATGCGCCGGACGCTGCGCGACGGCACGGTCCCGGTCGCCGAGCTGCGTTCCCGGCTCGGCCGCGGCGCCCTCACTCCCGCCCCGGTGCTGGCGGCGGTCGCATGATCACCGGCGGGCGAACTCGAGGAGGCGGAAGAGCGTCAGCCACTGCTCCGGCCACACGAGCCCGACGGGGGTCGCCGCGTCCAGCCGCAGCGCCCGGAACGCGCCCGCGACCCGGGCCGGCGGATATCGGCGGGAGAGCGAGGCCAGCAGCGACCCGCCGACGCCGCCGAAACCCAGCGAGACCATGCTGCGGTACCGCCCGAGCCTCCCCGCCGGCACCAGCCCCTCGGCCCGGCGGGTGAGCCGCAGAATGCCCCCGTCGACGCCGGGCACCGGCCGGAAGGCGCCCCGCGGCACCCGCCCGGCCAGGCGCCACTCGAACTCCGGCCACGTCTCGACGGTGAGGCGGGACCAGCGGCCGTAGTCGCCGGTGCGCTTGCGGGCGTACTCCAGCTGGGTCAGCAGCGTCGCCGAGCGCAGCGTGGCCGCGTCCAGGCACCAGGCCACGACGGCGGACGTGAGCGCGTACGGGATGTTGCCCACGACGTCGAAGGGGCCGCCGGGCACGGGCGCGGCCAGGAAGTCGCCGGTGCACACGGTGAGCCCGGCCCGGCGCGGCAGCGCGGCGGCCAGGCCCGGGTCGACCTCGTAGGCGACCACCTGCCCGGCCCGGCGCAACAGCTCGGCGGTGAGGGCGCCCCGCCCGGCCCCGACCTCGACGACGAGATCGGCCCGGTGCAGCGCGGCGGCGTCGGCGACCCGCCGGATCGCCGAGGGATCGACAAGAAGATTCTGCCCGTAGACGCGACGGGCACGCGGATAGCGAGACATGACCAGGTTCCCTGAGGCGCGAGACGCGGATGCGGACGCGGAAGGGCCCTGGTTGCCCTTTGTTGGTGCAGGCGTCAGGCCTGGGCGACCAGGGCTCGACGCCGGATGCGCAGCCGCGCGGCCGGCGTCATCGCCGACCTGGTCAGGGCATGCGTCATGGTCATGGGGCAGACAGTAGCGCGGGCGGACGGACGCGGCGAGCGGATTAGCACCCAGCGAGGCCGCGGCGGGCGCGGGACGCGCAGCCCGGCCGCCGCGGCCAGCCCGGCCAGCACCGGATCGCCCAGTCCGTCCGCGATCGCCTCCGCGGACCGGGCGAGGGCCAGCCGCCGCGGGGTGTCCGCCGGGCCGGCGCTCTCGGTCTCGCTGATCAGCGCGCACATCAGCCGGCAGCGCAGGTCGTCGGGGACACCGCCGGCCAGCAGCACCCCGATCTCGCCGGCCAGGGCGGGGTCGTGCTCGAGGTACCGCCGGTGCATCCACAGCGTAGGGACGGCCCACGCCGTGATCGCGTCCGCCGGCAGGCGCTCGTCGCCGGTCGTCCGGGCCAGGGCGATGGCCTCGGCGCGGACCCGCTGGGCCTCGGCGTGCCCGCCCTGCCGGGTCAGCGAGCCGCACCACGCCAGCAGCAGCCCGGCCCGCTCGGCGGCGGGGCGGCCGGCGCGCGCCGCGGACCGGGCGGCCTGCCCCCACAGCCGGGCCGCGTCGACGAACGCACCACGGCGCTCCGCGAGGCGCGCCGCATCCGCCGCCGCATCCGCCGCCGCATCCGCCGCCGCATCCGCCGCCGCATCCGCCGCCGCATCCGCCGCCGCATCCGCCGCCGCATCCGCCGCCGCATCCGCCGCCGCATCCGCCGCCGCATCCGCCGCCGGGCCCGCGTGGGCGTCCCCGGCGTTGCCGCGGTGCCAGGCGAGGGAGGCCGGGTGGGCCACGCCGCGGCGGGCCAGGGCCGCGGCGGGTGTGCGTTGGGGCCGGGTCGGTGCCCTGCATCGCGGCGCGTCTTGCATCCTAGGAAACTAGGATCAGTCCACGAGGCACCTCGGCGCCGGCCGGCGCGTAAGGTGTTCGCGTGTAGGAGGCCACTTTCACGAAGCGCCCGGCGGGCGGCGTCGGGCTGCGGTCCGAGCGCGGTCCCGTCCTCGGTTCCGTCATGCTCACCACCGGCCTGGTGGCGCTGGACAGCACGATCATCGCCACCGCGGTCCCGTCGGTGGTGCGCGACCTCGGCGGCTTCGCACACTTCCCCTGGCTGTTCTCGATCTACCTGCTGACCGCGGCGGTGACCACGCCGCTGTACGGCAAGCTGGCCGACGTCCTCGGGCGCAAGCCGGTCATGTTCTTCGGCATCGCCGTGTTCCTCGTCGGCTCCGTGCTGTGCGGGGCGGCGTGGAGCATGCTCACGCTCATCGTGTTCCGGGCGGTGCAGGGTATCGGCGCGGGGGCGATCCAGCCGATGAGCATGACGATCATCGGGGACCTGTACACCGTGCCGGAACGGGCCAAGGTCCAGGGCTACCTCGCGGGCGTGTGGGGCGTGTCCTCCGTCGTCGGGCCGACGCTGGGCGGGGTCTTCTCGGAGTACATCTCCTGGCGCTGGATCTTCTTCATCAACCTGCCGCTGGGCCTCATCGCGACGTGGATGCTGGCCCGGCACCTGAAGGAGAAGATCGAACGGCGGCAGCACCGCGTCGACTACCTCGGTGCGGTCCTGCTCATCGCCGGCTGCACGCTGCTCATCCTGGGCACCCTCGAGGGCGGCATCAGCTGGGCGTGGGACAGCGCGCCGAGCATCGCCATCTTCGCCCTGGGCGCGATCCTGATCACGGCGTTCGTGTTCGTGGAACGGCGGGCCGCGGAGCCCGTGCTGCCGCTGTGGGTGTTCCGGCACCGCACGCTCGTCGGCGGCAACCTGACGTCGGTCACGATCGGCGCGGCGGTCATCGGGCTGAGCTCCTACGTGCCAAACTTCTCCCAGGGCGTGCTCGGCACCGGCGCGCTCGTGGCCGGGTTCGTGGTCGCGGCCATGACGCTGGGGTGGCCGATCGCCGCCGCGTTCTCCGGCAAGCTGTACCTCAGGATCGGCTTCCGCGACACCGCGCTGATCGGCAGCGTCATCATCATCGCCGGCACCGCGATGTGCGCCCTGCTGTCCGAGCAGACCACGGTCTTCATGGTCGCGACGGCGTGCTTCGTCATCGGCGCGGGGCTGGGCCTCGCCTCGGCCCCGACGCTGGTGGCCGTGCAGTCGGTGGTCGGCTGGGACCGTCGCGGCGTGGTCACCGGCACCAACATGTTCTGCCGCTCGATCGGCAGCGCGGTCGGCGCGGCGGTCTTCGGCGCCATCGCGAACACGACCCTGGACCGCCGCTTCGCCGCCGCCCCGCCGGACGTGCGCCCGGCGCTGGGCTCGGGTGCGGACGCGACCAGCATCGTGCTGCAGGGCCGGCACGCGTCCTCGGCGGTGGCCGACTACGTGCGGGCGGCGCTGTACACGGCCACGCACAACGTCTTCATCGCCCTCGCCGTGGTCGGCGTGTGCAGCCTCCTGGTGCTGCTGCTCATCCCCCGCAAGATCGAACAAGTGCCGTAAAAAATGTCGTAGGTGCTCGCTAACCTGTCGCCGTGAACCTGGACCTCCCGGCGTCGTGGCGACGCAGCATCCATCCGCGGCGCGGTGGCGCGGCGGTGCCGTACGAGCCGGCCACCAGCCCACGGCCGGTCGTAAGCCCGGCGGACGCGTCGGCGCTCGACGTCGCCACCGCGGTGGCGGCACGGCTGGGCGACCCGACGGCTCGCCATGCGCTGCCGGCCGACGTGCGGGTCCTGGCCGACGACTGGATCGACCAGCGCGGGCTGGGCTTCGCGGCGCGGACCTGCGTGCAGTATGCCGACTTGTGCGGGGATGAGCGCGGCGGCCCCGGCCGCTACGCCGAGCTGCTACTCGGGCAGGTCCGCCGGGCCCTCGCCGCGGCGCCGGAGGAGCAGTTCACCGCCGCGGTGGCCGCTCTGGAGGCCGAGCGCCCGTCGTCCTCGCCGGCCGCCCGGGTGGCGGCGACGTTCCTCGTCCCGACCCGCGCCGACTGGCTGGACGCCGACCTGGACCTGCTGCCGCCGCAGCACCCGCGCTGGCCGCTGCTGCTGGCCTGTGTCACCACCCCGGCGCAGGCCGCACACGTCGTGTCGCGACTGGACAGCATCGACTGGTTCGGCGTGCACGACCCCACGGTGCTGCACACGCTGACCGAGGCCCTCGGCGATGGCATCCTCGACGTCTACGGCGACGACTGGGCCGGCGCGACGTGGATCGGCGGCTACGGCGTGACCGACTTCCTGCGGGAGATGGCCGGCGCACTCGCCGTCCTCCCGACCGAGCGGGCGTTCCAGGCGCTGGTCGACGCGGCCGACCGCAAGGGCGTGCCCGCCGCCCTGGCCGAGGCCGCCGAGCGCTTCCCGGAGCGGGCGATGCGGCTGCTGGAGGCCTCGGCCGCCCGGCCCCGGATCGGCGACCTCCTGCGCCTGCACGCGGCCCGCCACCCCGAACTGGCCCCGGAGCACCTGCGCCCGGCCGCGGCGGACGGCGACGGCGGCTCGGTGCCGGTGCTGGCCGCCCCGCCGTGGACGACCCGCGGCAAGCCGGCCAAGCCCGTCGTGCTCACCGGCCTGACCTGCACCGACGAGCCGGAGGTGGCCTGGCGGCCGGGCGAGCGGGAGCGGCTGATCGCCGGGCTGAGCCAGCCGTACTCGCAACACGACTATCCGGCGCTCGCCGAAGGGGTCCGCGCCGGCACCGCTCGGGACTGGGAGGCGGAGAGCCTGTTCCTCCACGGGCCGGACGAGATCGCCCGTCCGATGCTCACCGAGTATCGGCCGAGCGGCCGCCGCTACGGCGGGACCTACTGGCCGCACAGGGCCGCCGCGCGGTTCGGGGTCGACGCGCTGCCGCTGCTGGTCAATGTCCTGCGGGTGCACCCGGCCGACGGGGAGCTGCTGATGCCGTATGCCAGCCCCGAGATCGCGCTGCTCATGGCCGACTGGCACGCCCGGCTCAAGGAGGCCCGCAAGATTGCCCTGGCCTGGCTGAAGGCTCACCCGGCCCAGGCGGCGCGCGCGCTCGTCCCGGCGGCGCTGGGCAAGGCCGGCCCCGCGCGGCGCCAGGCCGGGCTGGCGCTGCTCGCCCTGGACGCGGCCGGGCAGCGGGAGACGGTGCTGGAGGCGGCGTCCGGGTATGGGGCGGTGGCGGAGAAGGCTATCGCCGGGCTGCTCGACGAGGACCCGCTGGTGCGCCAGCTGCCGGTCCGGATCCCCGAGCCGCCGGGCTGGGCCGACCCGATCGTGCTGCCGCCGGTCCGCGTGCGCGGTGGGGGCGGCGCCCTGCCGGCGGCGCAGATCCGCGCCCTGCTGACGATGCTCATGCTGTCCAAGCCCGGTGAGCCGTATGCGGGGCTGGCCCTCGTGCGCGAGGCGTGCGAGCCGGGGGACCTCGCCCACTTCGGGCTGCACCTGCTGCGCCGCTGGGAGGCGGCCGACGCCCCGCCCGCCGGTGGCTGGGCCCTCGACGCGCAGGCGGCCATCGGCGACGACGAGTCCGTCGAGAGGCTGGCGGAGCGGGTGCAGCGGTGGCCGTACGAGGGGGCGCACAAGCGGGCCGCGGCAGGCCTCGACGTGCTCGCCGCATTCGGCACGGAGGCGGCGCTGCGCAAGCTGCACGAGCTGTCCGGCAAGGCGAAGGCCCCGGCGGTGCGCGCCCGCGCCGGGCAGAACCTGACCGCCGCCGCCGAGGCCGCCGGCCTCACCTCCGAGCAGCTCACCGACCGCCTGGTGCCGTCGTTCGACCTGGCCCCGGACGCGACCATGCGGCTGGACTACGGCCCGCGCCGGTTCGTGGCCGGCTTCGACGAGCAGCTGCGGCCCTGGGTCGCCGAGGAGGACGGCGCCAGCCGCAAGGACCTCCCGGCGCCGGCCGCCCGCGACGACGAGGCCCTGGCCGCGGAGGCCAAGCGCCGCTTCACGGCGGCCAAGAAGGGCGTCCGCAAGGTCGCCACCGAGCAGGCCCAGCGCCTGGAGCGGGCCATGGGCGACGGCCGCCGCTGGACGGCCGATGAGTTCCGCACGGTGTTCCTCGAGCACCCGCTGCTGTGGCTGCTGGCCCGCCGCCTGGTCTGGCGCGCCGACGACGGCCCGGCGCTGCGGGTGGCCGAGGACCGCACGCTGGCCGACGTGGCCGACGACGAGGTGACGCTGCCCGGCGGCGCCCTGCTGGGCGTGGCCCACCCCGTCGACCTGGACGTCCCCGCCTGGTCGGCCGTGTTCGCCGACTACGGCATCCTGCAGCCCTTCGACCAGCTCTCCCGCGACGTGTACCGCCTCAGCCCCGACGAGGCCGCCTCGCCCCGTCTGACCCGCTACGACGACCGCCGCGCGCTGAGCGTCGCGCTGATCGGCCTGGAGCGGCGGGGCTGGCGGCGCGAGGGCCGCGACGGCGCCCACCAGTCCCGGATGGAGCGCGACCTGCCCGGCGGCGCCGTCCTCATCGCCCACCTCGACCCGGGCATCATCCTCGGCGTGCCGGAAGAGCATCCGCAGCAGCACCTCGCGGACGTCTGGATCTGCCCGCCGGGCGCCGATCCGTGGGGCCGGGACCGCCCTGTGCCCTTCTCGGCCCTGCCCGCCGCGACCGCCTCGGAGGTGCTCCGCGACCTGTCCTCGACCTTGGCGTAGCACGCGGCCGCGCGGGGCCCGGGCGCTGACACGGGCCGGGCGCTGGCACGGGTCGTCCCGACGCCGCCTCGGAGGTGCTCCGCGACCTGGCCTCGACCTTGGCGTAGCACGCGGCCGCGCGGGGCCCGGGCGCTGACACGGGTCGTCCCGACGCCGCCTCGGAGGTGCTCCGCGACCTGGCCTGGCCGCTGGAGGCGGGGTCCGGAGCCGGAGGCGGGGTCCGGAGCCCGACGCGCGTCCGGAGTCCGGCTGGCCCAGCCCGCCGGACCGCAGGCCGCGCCCCCTGACGTGCTCCGCGGCCCGGCCTCGACCCCTGGCCGCGCGGCCCCGGGTCCGACGCTGGCCCGGACCGCCGGACCGCCCGCCGTCAGCGCTGGTGGCCGTCCAGGGCGCGGGTAAACAGGCCCAGGACGGCGGCGGCGGTCAGCGGGCGCCAGTCGGTGTCCATGATGTCGCGGGCGTACCGCCAGCGCAGCCGGCCGTCGTCGCCGGCCTCGCACTGCAGCACCGCGTGGGAGACCCGGCCCGACTGCGCGTTGCCGACCCGGACGGTCTGCGGCTGGCCGGGGTCGGTGTTGCAGGACAGGCTGAACGCCTCCTGGGTGGCGAAGGTGAGCCGGGCCGGGCCGAGGCTGAGGGTCTTGGCCTGCAGGTCGAGGCGGGCGTCGGGCAGCGTCCGGCGGATCCGCTCGTGCGCGTCCTCCAGCAGCGCGCGCAGGTCGCCCTCGGCCTGCTCGGCTCGACGCGCGGCCGCCCGGGTGGCCTCCGCGGCGGCCGCCTCGCGCGCGTCGTCGCGCGTGACCCGGTCCTCGAGCCCGGTGGCCGCCGCGATCATCGCCGTCGGCCCCACGGGCAGCCGCTCGTGCTCGGCGATGCCGTCGAGGGTCTCGAGGACGTCCGCCGCGTCCTGGGGCCGCCCCGAGGGCGGCTTGCGCAGCAGCCGGAGCATCAGCCGGGCCAGCGCGTCCGGCACCCCGGCGGGCCGTGGCGCGGGGTCCTCGCGGTGCTGCCGGCGGTACTCCGGCTCGCGCGGCCCGGCGAACGGCCGCGCTCCGGCGAACACCTCGTAGGCCAGGACGCCGAGCGCGTAGAGGTCGGTCTGGTTGGTCGCTTCCTGGCCGTCCCAGATCTCGGGGGCCATGTACGGGGCGGTGCCGGGCAGTGTGAACGTGAAGGTCCCGGCGGACTCGTCCATGTTCCGGGCGATCCCGAAGTCCGCGAGCCGCCACTGCTCGCCGTAGCGCAGCACGTTCGGCGTCTTCAGGTCCCGGTGCAGCACGGGCAGCGCGTGCAGCTGGCCGAGCCCCACGACCACCTCGCGCACGACCCGAAGCCCGGCGGCGAGGTCCATGGCCCGCCCCCGCAGCGCCGCGTGCAGCGACTCGTCGGCCAGCGGCATCACGATCATCAGGTCGTCGCCGGCCAGGACGTGGGTGATCGGCACCACGAGGCGGTCCGTGGGCCGCCCGTCCCGGGCCGCGCGCATCAGCAGGTGACCGATCTCGACCTCGCGCATGCGGCGGCGTTCGGGCCCCTCCCCGTAACCGCCGGGGCGGATCCGCTTGATCGCCACCGGCTGCCCGCCGGGGCCGCTGCCGCGGAAGACCTCCCCCATGCCACTGCGCTCGCCGATGCGATCCGCCGCGTCGAAACTCCACTGTCGGCCATCGGTGTCCACGAAGATCACCACATTGGCGATCGTAATAGGTCGTGGAGCCACTCGGAACCGACGGCGGCGCGCTCCCGGCGCAACGTGCGGGAACTCGATTTCTGGGAACAGGCGAGCCCGGGTGTGCAGAGCAAACTCCCCGAACGGGCAACCGAAATCTTCGCCACCAAATATCAGGAATTGCGCCGGATAGCCCCCGAATACCTGCTGCGCATGCTGGGCCGTGCAGAGCCCGAACCAGGCCGACGAGGTCAACTGGCCCCCGGCGTTGCGCGCCGGTCCAGCTGCCGCCCGATGACGGCTCCGTGAACTTGTGGCGGGGCTGGTCAGCTGGAGCCGCGCAGGGTCAGAGTGGGTCGGCAGGCGGCGCGGGGTGGGCAGGGCCGGGTCGATGAGGTGGCGGATCGCGGAGGCGGCCTCCTCGTCGACGGGCATGTACACCGACGACAGGTCGGCCGCCTCGGCCAGGGCGCTGCCGTCGAAGCTCACCACGGCCACGTCGCCGGGGACGCGGCGGCCGGTTTCGCGGAGGGCCTGCAGTGTCCGGAACGCGGGCGACCGAGCCGGCCGGGACGTCGCGCTACTTCGTGAGCTTGTAGACGGTCGTGTTGCCGGCCGTCTCCGCCGTGAAGTTGGCGGCGACCCAGGTGGCGATCTCGCTGTTGCCGCCGCCCATGCCGCCGCCGCGGCCGCCGGAGACGTAGTAGGCGATCTCGCCGCGGGCCACCGCGGCCTTGAACCAGGACAGGGTGGGTGCCGGGTCGGAGCCGTCCCAGCCGCCGATGGCGATCACCGACTTGCCGGTGGAGAGTTCCAGCTCGGCGGCGGTCTGGTCGCCGGTGGTGGCGGCGGCCCACTTCGTGGTCGTGGACTTGAGCAGCGTGGTCAGCTCCGTCGAGCCGCCGCCCATGCCGCCCATCCCGCCGAAACCGCCGCCGCCGAAGCCGAAGCCGCCGGTCGTGGCCGGGCCCGAGCTCGGGATGGAGCCGGCGTGGGGCTGGGCGGCGGTGGCCAGGGCCCAGGCGGAGGTGGCCGAGAAGGAGGCCAGCAGGGCGGTCAGGGCGACGACCACGGCCAGGCGGCGGGTGAACGCGGCGCCCGCGGCGAACGCCACGGCGGCGGCGCCGCCGACGACCAGCACCGTCCAGCGCAGCCACGGGTGCCAGGAGGCGTCGCGGGCCAGGAGGGTGAAGTCCCAGGCGGCGGTCGCGAAGACCATCGCGGCGAGGACCAGGCGGGCGGAGGTGGCGGCGCGGGCCCGCCACAGCTCGCGGCCGCCGATGGCGACCAGGGCGCCGATCGCGGGGGCGAGGGCGACCGTGTAGTACGGGTGGATCGTCCCCGACATGTAGCTGAAGACGACGCCGGAGACGAGCAGCCAGCCGCCCCACACGATCAGGGCCGCCCGGGTGACGTCGGTGCGCGGGGCCCGGCGGGTGAACCACAGGCCGGCGACGAGGGCGATCAGGGCGGCGGGGAGCAGCCAGGAGATCTCGGTGCCCATGCTGTCGCCGAAGAGGCGGGTGATGCCGGTGGCGCCGCCGAAGCCGGTGTTCTGCATGCCGCCGCCCCCGCCCCCGCCGCCGCGGTTGCCTGCGCCGCCGAGGATGCGGCCGAGTCCGTTGTAGCCCAGGGCGAGCTCCAGCAGGCTGTTGTCGGAGGAGCCGCCGATGTACGGGCGGGAGCCGGCCGGCCACAACGCCACCAGGGCCACGAACCAGCCGGCCGACACGACGAGGGTGGCGCCCGCGGTCAGCAGGTGCACGAACCGGCGGCCGATGGTGGTGGGCGCGGCGACCAGGTAGGCCAGCGCGAAGCCCGGCAGGACGAGCAGGCCCTGCAGCATCTTCGTCAGGAACGCGAAGCCGAGCGCGGCGGCGGCCAGTGCCAGCCAGCGGGCGGAGGCCTTCTCCACGGCGCGGGTGGTGCAGTACGCCCCGGCCACCAGCAGCAGCACGAGCAGCGCGTCGGGGTTGTCGAAGCGGAACATGAGCACGGCCACCGGGGTCAGGGCCAGGGCGGCCCCGGCGAGCAGGCCGGCGACCGCGCCGAAGTGCCGCTTCACCGTGGCGTAGAGCAGGGCCACGGCGGCCACGCCCTCGAGCGCCTGTGGGACCAGCAGGCTCCAGCTGTTGAAGCCGAAGACGCGGCCCGACAGGGCCATCACCCACAGCGAGGCCGGCGGCTTGTCGACCGTGATGACGTTGCCGGCGTCCAGCGAGCCGAACAGCAGCGCCTTCCAGCTCTGGGTGCCGGCCTGCACCGCGGCGGCGTAGAAGCCGTTGGCGGTGCCCGAGTCGCCGAGGCGCCAGAGGTACAGCACCGCCGTGAGCAGCAGCAGGGCGGCGAGCGCGGGGCGCTGCCACACCGGGCGGGTCGGGCCGGGCGCCCGCTGGGCGTCCGGGGCAACGGCCGTCCGGGGCAGCGTCGTAGTGGTCATGGGTACCGACGATCCGGGCCGTGGCTGTCCCGCGGTTGTGGGCAACCTGGGCGCAGCCTGTGAACCGACGAGCCGCTCTTGCCATTCCAGCAAGATGCCTTGCCGCTGACGCCAGGCCGCAAAACAATGGTGGCATGAGTTTGCAGTACGACGTCATCGTCATCGGCGGTGGAGCAGCCGGGCTGAGCGGGGCATTGGTCCTGGCCCGGGCCCGCCGCCGGGTCCTGGTCATCGACGGCGGGCGGCCCCGCAACGCCCCCGCCGACGGCGTGCACAACTACCTGGGGCGCGAGGGGACCCCACCCGGCGAGCTGGTGTCGATCGGGCGGCAGGAGATCCAGCGGTACGGCGCGGAAATCCTCGAGGCGACGGTCGACTCCGTGCGCCGGGAGGGCGAGCTGTTCCGCGTCAACGGCGAGCACCTCGCGCGGCGGCTGCTCGTCACGACCGGCGTGGTCGACGAGCTGCCCGACATCCCGGGCGTGGCCGAGGGCTTCGGGCGGCACGTGCTGCACTGCCCGTACTGCCACGGCTGGGAGGTCCGCGACCGCCCCATCGGCATCATCGCCACCAGCGCCCTCGCCGGCCACGCGGCGCAGCTGTGGCCGCAGTGGAGCGACGACGTCGTGCTCTTCACCAACGGGCTCGAGGTCGCCGGGGTACCGGAGAAGGTCCGCGTCGTCGAGGGGCTCGTGGCGGGCGTCGACGAGTCCGGCGTACACCTGCGGGATGGAACCATCGTCCCGCGGGAGGCCGTCGTGGTGCAGACCAGGCCCACCGTGCGGGCCGCGTTCCTGGCCGAGCTCGGGCTGGAGGTCGCGGACCTGGAGATGCAGGGCGAGGCGGTGGCCACGTACGTGCCGGCCGACCCGACCGGGAAGACCTCCGTGCCCGGCGTGTGGGTGGCCGGCAACGTGTCCGACCCGATGGCGCAGGTCATCCAGGCCGCGGCGGCCGGCGGGAAGGCCGGCGCGATGATCAACATGGATCTCATCGTCCAGCCCTGACCGGTACGGTGAGACGGTGAGCAGCGGCGAGGAACGCGACGGGGTCGCGCTGACCAACCTGGACCAGCCCATCTTCGAGGGGGCCGGCGCCACCAAGCGCGACCTCGTCGACTACCTCGACGCCGTGCGCGACCGGATCATCCAGGCGCTGCGCGACCGCCCGCTCTCCGTGGTGCGCATCATGCGCGGCCAGGACGCGTTCATGCAGAAGAACGTCCCGAAGTACACCCCGGAATGGGTCCGGACGGTCCACATGTGGGCCGAGACGTCGAAGCGGGACGTCGCCTACGCCCTGTGCAACGACCGGCGGACGCTGCTGTGGTTCGCCAACCAGCGCGCCGTGGAGTACCACCCGACGCTGGTCCGCGCCGACGACTGGGCGCACACCACGCACCTGGTCCTCGACCTCGACCCGCCGGAAGGCGACGGCTTCGGGCTGGTGGTGCGGGCCGCCGGCCTGGTCCGCGAGACCCTGTCGGCGGCCGGCCTCACCGGCGCGGTGAAGACCAGCGGCGCCAAGGGCCTGCACATCTTCGTGCCGATCGCGCCCACCCCGATGGAGGACGTGGCCGCGGCCACCCGGGCGATCGCGGCCCGCGCGGAGCGGCTCGACCCGCAGCTGGCCACCACCGCGTTCATCCGCGAGGACCGGCACGGCAAGGTGTTCCTGGACCCGACCCGGGTCGGCGGGGCCACGGTGGTGTCCGCCTACAGCCCGCGGCTGCGGCCCGGCTGCCCGGTGTCGTTCCCGCTCGACTGGGCCGACCTGGACCGGGTCGCCCCGCGCGACTTCACCGTCCACACCGCGCCCGGCCTGCTCGGCGCGGACGACCCGTGGGAGGCGCGGATGCCGGCGCCGCAGGAGATCCCGGCGGACCTGATCGCCGAGGGCCACACCATCCCGGTCCCGCGCGTGCAGGCCATGCACGAGGGCAAGCGCCGGGCCCGGGCCAAGCGGGCCGAGCAGTGATCCGCATCGACCCCGCCGACCCGGACTGGGCGCGGCGCGGCCTGGAGCTGGCCGCGGAGGTCGGCGCCGCCGCCGGGCCGCTGGCGCTTCGGGTCGAGCACATCGGCAGCACCTCGATCCCCGGCATGGCCGCCAAGCCCCTCTTCGACCTGCAGCTCAGCGTCGCCGCCCTCGACCCGGCCGCGCTGGACGGCCCCCTCGAAGCGGCCGGGTCCGCCCGCGGCCCGTACGGGCAGGACCACGTCCCGGCCGGCCTCGACGACCCGCCGGAGGCCTGGCGCAAGCTGTTCTACGTGCGCACCGCCCCCGAGCCGGTGAACCTGCACGTCCGCCTGGCCGGCTCGCCCAACGAGCGCTTCGCGCTGCTCTTCCGCGACTGGCTGCGGGCCAACCCGGCGGCGGTGGCGGCCTACGGGCGGTTCAAGGAGGTCCTCGCCCGGCACGTGCCCGACGTCGGCACCTACTCGGACATCAAGGACCCCGTGGTCGACCTGGTGGTGGCCGCGGCCCTGACAGGGGAGCGCTCTCGCGACGTCCTGTAAGGTGCGGACGTGGTTTCGGGGATTAGCGTCGAGGCGCCCGGCAAGATCGCGACGCGGGCCCTGGTGCCGCTCGGCGTCATGTTCTTCTTCGTCGGCCTGTCGACCGCGGTCGTCGGCCCGTTCGTCTCGCTGTTCCTCAGCAGCGAGGTGCACGCCGGCCCGGCCCAGGTCGCCGCGTTCCTGGTCGCCGGCCCGGTGGCCGGCATGGTGTCCAACACCATGCTGGGCAAGCTGTCCGACCGCCGCCCGATCCGCCGCCGCCTGCTGCTGACCGCCGCCCTCGCCGGCTGCACGGGCTCGCTCGTCATCGCGTTCGTGCGCGACTACTGGGTGCTGCTCGCCCTGACCATCACCGTGACCGCGATCAGCGGCGCGCTGTTCCCGCAGTCCTTCGCCTACGCCCGCGAGGTGCTGGAGCAACGCGGCTCCGCCCGCGCCGCGATGGCGATCAGCACCCTGCGGATGCTGTTCTCGATCGCCTGGGTGGCCGGCCCGCCCGTCGCCGCGCTGCTGGTCCAGGCCGGTGGCTTCCGGGTGCTGTACCTCACCGCCGCCACCATGTACGCGGTGGCCGCCGTCGTCGTGCTGCTGCGCCTCGAGGAGGTCCCGCGCCCGGCGCACCACGAGCGGCCCCCGGCCGGCCGCGTGCGCGTGCCGGTGCTGCTGACCGTGGCCGCGTTCGCCCTCATGCAGGGCGCGGGGGTGCTCGGAGTGCAGGCGATGTCGCTGTACCTCAGCCACGTGCTCCATGCCCAGGTCCGCGACGCCGGCCTCGTCCTGGGCCTGTGCGCCGCCCTGGAGATCCCGCTGATGCTGGGCTTCGGCGCGCTGTCCACCCGCTACCCCCTCGGCCGCCTGATCATCCTCGGCAGCGCGATCGGCGCCCTGTACTACGCCCTGGTCAGCCTGGCCGTGCACAGCTGGCAGGTGGCGGTACTGCAGCTGCTCAACGCCTGCTTCATCGCCGCCGTCCAGGGCCTGGGCATCTCCTACGTGCAGGAGCTCCTCCCGGGCGAGCCGGGCCGCGCCGCCACCCTGGCCGGCAACGCGTTCCCGATCGCGGGCATGATGGCCGGCCCCCTGCTGGGCCTGTCGGCGCACCTCGGCTACCGGTACGCGTACGTCGCCGGCGCCGTCCTGTGCGCCCTGGGCCTGCTCCTGCTCGTCACGATGGCCCGCCGTCACCAGCACCCGGCACCCGCCTGACCGGCGCCTCCACCTTGCTCTCGGCCCCCCAGAGGTAATAGGCGGGCCGCCCGCGGCGCAGCCCGGACCGATAGATCCCGGCTCCCGCCCCGACCGGGTAGTAGGCGACGCTCCCCCGCCCGGCCGCCGCGAGGTCGGCCAGGCCCCAGGCCTTCAGGTGCGGCCACCAGGCGTCGTACATGACGATGGCGCCGTCGCGCACCAGCACCCGGAGCGGCTCCCCGCCCGGGAACCGGAAGACGCTCCCCGCCCGAATCCCCGCGTCCTCCACGGGCACAGCGTAGGGCGCGGCCGGCTCGGGGTGCTCAGAACCGGAAGCGGCTGACCAGGGTGCGCAGGTCGCCGGAGACGGCGGCCAGGTCCGCGGCGGCGTCGCGGACCGCCGTGACGCCGGTCGTGGTGGTCCGGGCGGCGTCGGCGACCGCGGTGGCGTCGGTGCTGATGCCGGTGGCGGCGGTGGCGACGCCGCCGATGCCGCGGCTCATGTCGCCGGTGGTTGCGGTCTGCTGCTCGATGGCCGAGGCGATCGTCGCCTGCAGGGCGTTGATCTGGTCGATGACCTCGGTGATGCGGGCGATGGCCCGGACCGCCTCGCCGGTGTCGGCCTGGATGGCGCGGATGCGCTCGTCGATGTCGGCGGTGGCGCGGGCGGTCTCGGAGGCGAGCTCCTTGACCTCGCCGGCGACGACGGCGAAGCCCTTGCCGTGCTCGCCGGCCCGGGCGGCCTCGATGGTGGCGTTGAGCGCGAGCAGATTGGTCTGCTCGGCGATCGCGCTGATCACCTTGGCGATCTCGCCGATCTGCCGGCTCGAATCGCTGAGCTTGCCGACGATGCCGGTCACCTGGCCGGAGACCTCGGCGGCGTCCGCGGTGACGCGGGCGGCCTCGCCGGCGCTGCGGGCGATCTCGCCGATCGAGGCGCCCATCTGCTCGGCGCCGGCCGCGACCGCCTGGACGTTGCCGGAGATCGCGCCGGCGGACGTGCTCGTGGCGGCGGCGCGGCGGCTCGTCTGCTCGGCCGAGTCGGCCAGGCCGCCGGAGACGGCGGTCAGGTCCTGGGAGCGGCCGGCGAGCCGGTGGGACTGCTGGTCGACCGCCTGCATCGCCCCGGCGATGCCGCCCACGAACCGGTTGAACACGGTGGCCACGGCGGTCAGCTCGTCGCGCCCGTCCTCGGCGAGCCGGACGCGCAGGTCGCCGTCGCCGTCGGCGATCTCGGTCAGGCGCTGGCGCAGGGCCCGCAGCGGCACCCGGATGCTGCGCACGATGACGACCGCGACCAGCAGGAACGCGAGCAGGCCGAGGAGCCCGGTGACCACCATGATGGTGCGGCCCCGCCGGGCCGCCGCCGCCGAGTCCCGGGCCGCCGCGACGCCGTCGGCGGTGACCTTGTCGGCGAGCTTGCTGGTCGCGTCCGACGCCGCGTAGAAGGCGTCGATCGACTCGCCCGAGGTGAGGGCGTCGGACGCGGCCATCGCCGCCGGGGTGCCGGTGCGGTAGCCCGTCACGATCCGGTTGTCGATCTCCATGAACCACTCGAACCCCTGCCGCGCCTTGTCGAGCAGCGTCTCCTCGTCCGAGCTCAGCCGGGCCTGCGCGAGGGTCTCGTAGTTGGTGCGCAGCACGGCGGCCGAGTCGAGGAACTCCTTGCGCTGCCCCTCGGAGTCCGACAGCGCGTTCGGCACGCCGCGCACGAAGTCGAACGCGTACCCCGTCTGCCAGCCGGAGATGTCCGCCACGCGGAACTTGGCCTCCATCGCCGTGTGCCCGAGCCGCATGGCGTCCTGCACCCGTTCGCCGGCGCGCAGCTGCGTCTGGAAGCCGTCGATCGCGGTGCCCATCAGCAACGCGGAGAACAACAGCCCGACCCCGGCGAACAACACCACCCGGGTCCCGATCCGCCAACGACGCAGCGCCATGACCATAAACGTCTGATCGGCGCACGAACGCCCATCTCAAGCCCAGAGCCGATGAAAGTCAGCGTGGGCCGGATTCCTGGCGCGCGGAAGGGACGCCGCTGAGACGTCCAGCGGCGCGATCAGGGCGGCCAGTGCGGCCGCCGCCGGGCCGGTGAGCGTGTCCAGGGCTCGATGGGCCGGCGACGGTCCGGTCAGTGCACGCGGCGGCGTTGTTTCTTGGCGCGGTTGCCGCAGCTGTCCATCGAGCACCAGCGGCGGCTGCCCGGGCGGGAGGCGTCCAGGAACACCGCGTGGCAGGAGGGGTCGGCACACTCCCGCAGCCGATCCACCGCCGGCGACGTGACGAGGTCCAGGGTGTCGCGGGCGATGAGGGCCAGGGTGGCGGTGACGGGGTCGTTGGCGTACCACCGCAGCTCCCCGGTCCCGATCAGCGCCGGGATCGGCACCGAGCGCGTCGCCGCCTGGTTCACCCGCTCGCGCTGCTCCTCCGGCACGGCGGACAGGCCCTCGCCGCGGCGGGCGGCGCCGACCAGTGCGTGCACCGCCTCGCGCAGCTGCTGGGCGTCGCGCACGATCGCGGCCGGCACCACGCTGCCCGGCACCGGGGCGACGGGGCCGCACTGGGCGACCCACGCGGACAGCGCCGGGCCGTCGGGCAGGTCCTCCTCGGCCTGCCCGGTGCCGCGGTGGCGCAGCGTGCGGATGAAGTCGAGGCACAGCCGTCCGGCCCCCTGGCGGAAGAGCATGTGGCTACCCTAGTGCTAACACCGGTTTAACCGGTACCCCGGGCCCGCGCGAGAAGGTCCCGCAACGCGTCCAGGACCGGGCCGGGCCGCTGCGCGTGCAGGTACTGGTGCGAGGCCCCCTCGACGAAGCGCTGCTCGCCGCCGGGCGCGGACGCGGCGATCGAGGCGTGCAGGGCGCGGATGCCGTCGTGGGCCCGTTCGAGCAGGTCCGGCGGCATGTGCTGGGCCCACAGCGGGTTCCGGTCGGCCGCGGTGAGCACGATGAGCGGCACGCCGGGGATCGAGCCGCCGGCGGCCAGCTCGGCGTACACCTCGCTCTCCAGGTTGCGGCCCTCGGCGATGCCGGTGCGCCACGTCGCCAGGCGGTGCTCGACGAGCGCCTCGCGCAGGTCGGCGGGCCACTCGCGGTACACCTGCGAAAGCGCGGCGGCGGAGGCCGAACGCTGCTCGGGGGTCAGGTCCGGCAGCTCGTCCCAGGTGGGCTTCATCGCCTCGTTCATGGCCACCACCTCGGGCGGCATGAACCGCAGCAGGTCCTCGTGCCCCGGGTCGATGAGCAGCAGGCCGGCCACGTCGGCCGGGAACAGCTGGGCGAAGCGGCGGGCGTAGACGGCGCCCATCGAGTGCCCGGCGAGCACGTAGGGACCGGGGACGCCGGCCGCACCGAGGGCGGCGCGCAGCTCGGCGGCGACGTCGGCGGCGGGGCGGGGCAGCGGGACCGGGTCGCTCCAGCCGGTGCCGCCGCGGTCGTACGTCACGGCGGTGGTCAGCTCCGCGGCGCCGCGCAGGAGGTTGTCGTACTCCAGGCCGATCAGCCCGGCACCGGGCAGGAATACGACCGGCGGCCCGCCCTCGCCGGCCCGGTAGAGCGCGATGCGGCGCCCGTCGACCTCGACGGCGGCACCCCTCGGCATTGTTCTCATGTCTGCGAACATTAGCAGTCATGCGAACATTAGCCAATGGACCCCGTCGAACTGCTGCTGCACCCGGTCCGGCTGCGCATCGTGCACTCGCTGGCCGGCGGCCGCTCCCTGACCACGCAACAGCTGTGCGACCGGATCCCGGACGCGTCCAAGGCCACGGTGTACCGCCACGTCGCCCTCCTCGCCGAGGCCGGCATCCTGGAGGAGGCGGGCCAGCAGCGGGTGCGCGGCTTCGTGGAGCGCCACTACCGCCTGCAGCCGGCCCGCGCGACGGTCTCCGCCGAGCGCGCGGCCGCGGCCACCGTCGAGGAGCACCGGCGGGCGTTCGCCGCGGCCATGGCGGCGCTGCTGGCCGAGTACTCCGCCTACCTCGACGACCCCGCCGCCGACCCTGCCCGCGACCAGGTCGGCTACCGCCAGCACGCGCTGTGGCTGACCGCGGCGGAGCGCGAGGAGCTCATCGCCGGCATGCGCGCCGCGATCGTGCCGCACCTGGCCCACGAACCGGGCGATGGCCGGGAGCAGCACCTGCTGAGCCCGGTGCTGTTTCCCATGCACGATGTCGCCCGGCACGATCACGACTCCTGATCGCTGCGCGAGGTTCCTGCGTCTTGGTCGCCGCCGCCCGAGCCGGTGTGACGAGGGCATGCCAATCTTCCTGCCGGCGGCCCGCGAGGTCCTCGCCGCCGCCGACCGGGCCCTCGCCCTCGCCCACCCGGACCGGCGCACCGTCCGCCTGGGCACGAGCACGGGCCTGGGCGGCCACCTGGACCAGGTCCTCGAGCGCCTGTCGCAGGCGAGCCGCGGCCGGGGGCGCCGGCCGGGACGCTGCAGGACACCCTGGCCGCCATCGGCGCGGACGAGAGCCTGTGGACGGTGGCCTATGCGGCCCACGCCCGCATGCTGCGCGCCGACCGGGTGGCCTTCGTGCCGTTCCGCGACCCCAGCCTGGCCCTGGTCACCTCCCTGGCCGTCCGCGACGGCGACCCGGACCCCGTGGTCCGCGTCCTCATCGGCGGTTAGCCGCCGCGGCGAAGCACAGGATCGCCAGCAGCACCGCGAACGGCCCCCAGAGGTAACGCTCCCAGCCGCTCGGCGACGCGAAGTTCGGCAGCGCGCCGAGCAGGACCAGCCCGCCCAGCACCCACGTGGCGACCCGGGCGAACCCGGCCGGCGGCACGCTGGTCAGCCCCGCCCGCCGCGCGAGCACGAGCGCGGCGACGGCCCAGACGACGACCGCGAACGCGCTGGACACGCGCAGGTCGGCGGGCAGCCGGCCCGGATGCGCGCCGCCCCACGCCGCGCGGCCGAACGGCGCGCCCGCCGCCAGCGACAGCTGGAAGGCGATCATCACCAGGCAACCGGCGGTCGCGGCGAGCGCGGCCGGGCGGGAAGCAGACGTCGTCAACGGGAGCTCCTGTCCATGTCGTCCAGGGCGGCGAGGCTCTCGTCCGCCCACGCGATCGCGGCCTCGGCGGTGTGCCGGCCCGCGGAGATGGTGAGGCGCCAGAACGGCGCATCGTCCGAGTACTGCGGCTCGCCGGCAACCTCGGCGGCGAGCCGGTCCATCTCCCGCAGCCGCCGCTCGGCGTCGGCGCGGGTGGCGGCGATCAGCTCGCGGCAGGCGTCGACGCCGAGCATCCGCCCGAAGAACAGCCGCAGCATCAGCCCGTTGCGCGGCGGCACCGCCTGGATCGGCTCGCTGAGCAGCTCCCGCAGCCGCCGCGCCCCGTCCGGCGTGACCGCGAACGTCGAGGACCGGGCCCGCGCGCCGCCCGTGCGGACCACGAGCCCGCGCGCCTCCAGGTCGTTGAGGGTCGGGTAGATCTGCCCGAAGCTCTCGCTCCAGAAGTGGCCGAGCACGTCGCGGATGGCCTCGCGCAGCGCGTACCCGGTCATCGGCTCGACGCTGAGCGCGCCGAGCACCGCCATCTCGGTCTGACTCGACCGCGCCATCCCCGCACCCCCAATATATCTGCCAGATATATTGGCCCTCCGGGAAGCCAAGGTCAAGCTCGCGCCCGGTCAGGTCGCGCTCTTGGCCTTCTGGATGCTGGCGTACAGGTGGGTGCGCATCTCCACGAACCGGGAGTCGGAGCGGGTGGTGAGCTGGTCGCGCTCGCCGGGCAGCGGGACCGGCAGGTCCTCCAGGACACGCGTCGGCGAGGACGACAGGACGACCACGCGCTGGCCGAGGTACACCGCCTCGTCGATGTCGTGCGTGACGAACAGCAGGGTCACCCCGGTCGCCTGCCAGAGCGACCGCACCAGGTCCTCCAGGTCGGCCCGGGTCTGGGCGTCCACCGCGGCGAAGGGCTCGTCCATGAGCAGCACCCGCGGCTGGAAGGCGATGGCCCGGGCGATCGCCACGCGCTGCTGCATGCCGCCGGACAGCTGCCACGGATAGGCCCGCCCGGCGTCGGCGAGGCCGACGGAGGCGAGGGCCGAGGCGACGAGCCCGCGCCGCTCGGCCCGCGGCAGGCCCTTGGCCTTCAGCGGCAGCTCGACGTTCTCGGCCACCCGCAGCCAGGGCATGAGGCTGCGGCCGTACTCCTGGAAGACGATCGCCAGGCCGTCGGGCGGGCCGGCGACCGTCGCGCCGGCCACCCGGACCTCGCCCGAGGTCGGCCGCAGCAGGCCGCCCAGGCAGCGCAGCAGCGTGGTCTTGCCGCAGCCGGACGGGCCGACGACGCAGACGAACTCGCCGGCGCCGACGGCCAGGGTGATGCCGGCGAGGGCCTCGACGCGGCGGCCGTGCCCGTCGTAGGTCTTGCGCAGCGACTCGATCTCCAGCATCGGCGGCACTCCTAACGGCCGGCGCGCTCGGCGGCGCGCGCTGCGTGGTACCAGCTCAGGACGCGCCGCTCGGCGAGGCCGAAGAGCGCCGACAGCGCCACGCCGAGCAGGCCGAGGACGAAGACGCCGCTCCACATCTGCGGGATCTGGAAGCCGCGCTGGAACTCGATGACGGTGTACCCGAGGCCGTTGGTCGTGCCGAGCAGCTCGCCGATGACCATCATGATGATGCTGATCGACAGCGCCTGGCGGGCGCCGACCACGATCTGCGGGCTCGCCGAGGGCAGCACGAAGGCGCGCAGGCGCAGCCATCCGCGGACCCGGTAGGTGCGGCAGGTGTCGGCGAGGACCTCGTCGGCGGCGCGGACGCCCTCGACGGTGTTGAGCAGCACGGGCCAGACGGCGCCGAGCACGATGACGAGAATCTTGGTGCGGTCGCTGAAGCCGGACACCAGGATGAGCACGGGCACGAGCACCGGCGGCGGGATGGCCCGCAGGAACTCCAGCGGCGGCTCGGCGAGCCGGCGCAGGGTGCGGCCGGCGCCGACGGCCACGCCCAGGGCGATGCCGAGGCCGACCGCGAGGAAGTAGCCGGCGAAGAGGCGGATCAGGCTGGGCAGGACGTCGCCGCGCAGCCGGGCCGGGGTCCACGTGTCCGGGAAGACGCGGAGGATGGTCTCGAGCGGCGGCTGGTAGAAGTCCTGGCTGCCGGCGCTGGCGAACCACCACGTCACCAGCAGGACCGCGGGCAGGGCGACGGCGGCGAGGACGCGCTTCACAGGGGAAGCTCCCGCCGTACCGATGGATGCCACGACAGCACCAGGCGCTCGGCCCGGCGGGTGACGAGGTTGGCCGCCAGCCCCAGCAGGCCGGCCACGACGACGAGGGCGTACATCACGGGCACGCCGTCGTCGCCGCTGTTGCGGGCGATGGACAGCTGCTCGCCGATGCCCTCGGTACCGCCGATGAACAGCTCGCCGGTGACGGTGAGCACGAGCGCGACCGAGGTGGCCAGCCGCAGCCCGGTCATGGCGTACGGCAGCGTGGTCGGCCACACCAGGTGCCGCGCCCGGTCCCAGCGGCCCAGCCGGTAGGAGGCGGCGGTCTCCCGGGCCACCGGGTCGACGTCGGCCACGCCGTGCAGCACCTGGATGAGCACCTGCCAGAAGGAGGCGTAGACGACCAGGAGCAGGATCGAGCGCACCGGGGCGCTGAACAGCACCACGGCCAGGGGCAGCAGCGCCACCGACGGGATCGGGCGCAGGAACTCGATCGTCGAGGCGGTCGCGGCGCGCAGCAGCGGCACCGCGCCGATGACGAGGCCGGCGGCGATCCCGGCGGCGACGGCGATGGCCAGGCCGAGCAGCCAGGTGGTCACGGTGCCGAGCAGGGCGGAGCGGAACTCGGCCCGGCCGGCCTGCTCGCCCAGGGCCCGCAGGACGACGCTGAGCGGCGGAAAGTGCTCGCGGGGCAGCACCCCGAGCCGCGGCAGCGCCTCCAGCAGGGCCGCGAACGCGGCCAGGCCGGCCGCGCCGAATCCGAACGAGCCGAGCCGGGCCGGCCTCACGGCAGCAGCTTGGACGTGTCGACCGGGGCGCTCAGCACGCCGCCGGAGGCGAGCAGCTGGTTCATCCGGTCCACGGAGGCCTTGTCGATGTCGGACGACCACTTCGGCAGCGTCATGGCGCTCGCCGAGTCGGCCTTGATGGTGGTGTACGTCGTGACGACCTGTCGCACCGCGTCGGCGTGGCTGTCGGCGTAGGCGAGGGACTCCCGCATCGCCTCGGTGAACCGCTTGACGAGGTCCGGGTTCTGGGCGATGAGCTGGGTGGAGGTGAAGTACGCGGCCACGCACAGCTTCGGGTCGACGTCGGCGAAGGCGCCGAGCGAGCGCCAGCCCTTGGCCAGGGCCGGGGCCACGAACGGCTCGACGACGAAGATGCCCTGCACCCGGCCGGCGTCCAGGGCGGCCGCCATGTCGGGGAACGCGAGCTCGACGAAGTTCACCTTCGAGCCGTCGCCGCCGGCCTTGCGCACGATCTCCTTCACCGACGTGTCGACGATGTTCTTGACGGTGTTGGTGGCGACCGTCTTGCCCTCCAGGTCCTTGGCGGTCCTGATGGCCGGGTCCTTGACGATGAGCTGGCCGAAGTCCTTGGCCGGGTCGCCGGTGGAGTTGACGCCGTTGGCGACGGCCTTGATCGGCACCTTCTGCTGGGTGGCGACGAGCAGGGACACGACGTTGCTGAAGCCGAACTGGTACTGGCCGCTGACCACGCCGGGGACGATGGCGGCGCCGCCCTGGGCCTGCTCCATGGTGAGGTCGATGTTGCGCTTGGCGAAGAAGCCCTGGGCCTTGCCGACGTAGATGGGGGCGACGTCGACGATCGGGATGACCCCGACCTTGACCTTGTCGACCCCGGCGGCCTGGTTGGCGGCCGGCTGGTCCGAGCCGCAGGCGGCGAGCGTGAGGACGGTGGAGAGGGCGAGGAATGCAGACAGGCGGTTTCTGATCATGGGGAACCTCAGCAAACCTAGCGGGGGGTGCATTCTGCGACGAACCTAGGACCGACGTTCGTCGATTGTCAACGATGTTGTGAACGTCTTCCGCCTGGCGGTATATGTTGGCAGAGTCGATTGTTCACAATCCTGCCGACGATCTCGTCAGGCGGTCGAGAGGTCCTCGAGCCAGTCCCTGCTGGCCTGCGCGACCCGGGCCGGGACGCCCAGGCCGGCCAGCAGCGCGGCGGCCGCCTCCATCTCGTGGGTCCGGCGCACGGCGTGCGTGACCGAGCCGGTGACGAGGCGGTCCAGCGTCGCCGCGTCGGCCCTGACGAGCTCCTCGGCGATGTTGCCGGCCAGCCAGTCCTCCAGGCCGGCCGCCCGCGCCGCCGCGAGGGCCTCGACCGCCGCGGCCGCCATGCCCTTGTAGAAGACGCTGCGCAGCAGCTTGCGGGTGGCGGCGAGGCCGACCGGGCCGTCGAGCACCTCGATCGGCGTGCCGAGGGGCCCCAGGACGGCGGCGAACGGGGCCGCGCCCGGTCCGCTCGCGGCCATTGGGGTGCGCAGGCCCCGGGGCGGTACCGGCGCCATGATGGCCACGTCGGCGACCACCGCGCGCTCGCCCGCGGCGCGCAGCACGGCCTCCTTCACCGCGGGCGCGGCGGTGTTGAGCTCGGCCCAGACGGTGCCGGGCGCGCAGCCGGGCAGCCCCTGCGCGAGGGCGTCGAGGGCGTCCGCGGCGCTGTTGACGCTGAGCACGACCCCGGCGCCGTGACAGGCCTCGGCCGCGTCCCGCGCCGGGTGTACGCCCCGTGGCGCGGCAACTCGCGGGTCGTATCCGCGCACCTGAGCCCCGGCGGCCACCAGATCGGCGGCGAACCGCCCGCCGGCCTCGCCGAGGCCGAGCACCGCGATCACCGGCCCCCCTCCAAAGCGTTCCGGACCGCTCACGGCAAGCCGCGCAGGTGCTCGATGACGCTCGCAATGTGCTCGCGCATCGCCGCCTCGGCCGCCTTGGGGTCGCGCTGGCGGATCGCCTCGATGATCCGCTCGTGCTGCGGCAGGGAGACGGCGGGCCGGCCCGGGTGCAGCGACAGCATGAACTGATGGCGCACCAGCTGCCCGCGCAGCGTCTCGATGATGCCGTCGGCGGTGCGGTGGGCGGCGATGGCCCGGATCAGCGCGTGCAGCCGCTGGTTGAGGTCGCTGTAGCGGTGGAACTCCCCCGCCGCGACGGCCCGGCGCATGAGCAGCGCCACCTCGTCGAGCTCGCTGGCCTGCTCGTCGGTGACCCGGGTGGCGGCGCGGGCGGCGACGAGCCCCTCGAGGACCATCCGGACCTCGCTGATCTCGATCGCCTCCTCGATGGAGACCTTGCGCACGTGCGCGCCGCGGTTGCGCCGCACCTCGACCAGCCCGTCGGCGGCCAGCTCCTGCAGGGCGGACCGCACGTTGAACCGGCTCACCCCCAGCCGCTGGCACAGCTGGGCCTCGACGAGGCGCTCGCCCGGCAGGTACTCCCCGCGCAGGATCGCCGCGCGCAGCGCCTCCCGGGCCTGCGCGGACGGCGAGGCGTGCTGCTCGGCGGCCACATTCGCGAGTGTCGCAACCCCTTCACAAGATTGTCAACAATCCGGCGAGCATCCCGTACGGCGGTTTTGCCGGCCGGGCCGTTGATCGTCGACAATCGGATAGATTGGTCGGCGTGACTGAGAAGATCCGGCTGACCGGCTACGCCCACGGCGGCGGCTGCGCCTGCAAGATCCCGCCCGGCGAGCTCGAGGCGGTGGTCGCCGGCCTGGTCGGCGGCAAGGCCCCGGACGGCCCCGGCGAGCTGCTCATCGGGCTGGACGACGGCGACGACGCCGCGGTCGTCTCGATCTCCAACGGCACCGCGGTGGTCGCGACCGCCGACTTCTTCACGCCGGTCGTCGACGACCCCTACGACTGGGGGCGCATCGCCGCGGCCAACGCCCTGTCCGACGTCTACGCGATGGGCGGCCGGCCGGTGGTGGCCGTGAACCTGCTCGCCTGGCCGCGCGAGGTCCTGCCGCTGACCCTGGCCGCGGAGGTACTGCGCGGAGGCCTCGACGTCGCCCGCGAGGCCGGCTGCCACGTGGCCGGCGGGCACTCCGTCGACGATCCGGAGCCGAAGTACGGCATGGCGGTCACCGGCCTGGCCGACCCGGACCGCCTGCTGCGCAACGACCGCGGCCGCCCCGGCCTGCCGCTCACGCTGACCAAGCCGCTCGGCATCGGCGTACTCAACAGCCGGCACAAGGCCACCGGCGAGCCCTTCCCGCACGCGGTGGCCGCCATGACCACGCTGAACCGCGACGCCTCCGAGGCCGCCCTGGCCGCCGGCGCCGAGTGCGCCACCGACGTGACCGGCTTCGGCCTTCTCGGCCACCTGCACAAGCTCGCCCGGGCCAGCGGCGTCACCGCCGTCGTCGACGCTGCCGCGGTCCCCTACCTGGACGGCGCGCGGCAGGCCCTCGCGGACGGCTTCGTGAGCGGCGGCACGCGGCGCAACCTGGACTGGGTCCGCCCCCACCTCGACCCGGGCCGCACCAGCGAGGACGAGCTGCTGCTGCTCGCCGACGCCCAGACCTCGGGCGGCCTCCTCGTCGCCGGCGAGCTGCCCGGCCACCCCGTGATCGGCCACCTCGTCCCCGGCGCCGGGGTGACCCTGCAGATCCGCTGACCAGCCCGTCCCCCGCTCCGGATCATCCGTTCGACCGATCCTGAGTGACGTGGATCACGCCCTAAGATCATCACTTCACGGCGAGCAGCGGGGTCTCAGGGTGCGCAGACAGTACTCGGTACCGGAGCGCCTCGGCGGCCTCGGCGTCGCGGTCGCGGCAGCGGCGACGGTCTGGCCGGCGGTCACCGCCGGCGCCGGCCTCGGCGTGCCGTGCCCGCTGCGCTGGGCCACCGGTATCCCCTGCCCGTTCTGCGGGCTGACCACCGCCGCGGTGGAGCTGACGCACGGGCGGCCGCTGGCCTCGCTCGGCGCCAACCCCGCGGTCCTGGGTCTCGCGATCCTCACCGCCGTGACGGTCCCGCTCGTCCTGCTGCGGTGGCTCGGCCTGGTCTCCCCGCCGGTGCCGTGGTCCGCCTCCACCCGCCGCCGGATCGAGCTGGCCGCGCTCGCCGCCGCGGCAGCGAGCTGGGCGTTGCAGCTCCACCGGTTCGGACTCGTCTGAACCGCCCGTTCCCCACACCCCCCAGAGGAGCAATATCCCCATGAACTACGCATCCTGGCCCCAGCGCGTCGGCGCCAGCCTCATCGACGCCATCCCGATCTGGATTCTCATCGGCATCGGCATGGCCGTGGACGGTCCCGGCAGCGACGGCGGCCCGGGCCTCATCTACTTCCTCTTCACGCTGCTCGCCCTCGCGTTCGCCCTCTACAACCGCTCGTACCTCGGCGGCCAGGGCGCCAGCATCGGCAAGAAGGCCCTCGGCCTGAAGCTCGTCGACGAGCAGACCGGCCAGCCGCTCGGCTTCGGCAAGGCGTTCGTGCGCGACATCTGCCACTTCGTGGACGCCATCATCTGCTACATCGGCTTCCTGTTCCCGCTCTGGGACGCCAAGCGTCAGACCATCGCCGACAAGATCATCAAGACCCTCGTCGTCAAGGGCTGACCGACCGCGGCGGCCGGCCGCTCAGGCCACTGGGCGGCCGGCCAGCACGAAGCCGGGCAGCGCGAACCCGGCGGCGAGCCCGGAGAGCAGGAACGTCCCGCCCCGCAGCTCCGGCCGCCAGCCGCCGGCCAGGGCGTGGTCGACGAGCGCGCGCACGTCGGCGGGGGTCGGGTACGCCGTGTCCGTCACGCCCGCGCCCCACGGGCCGGGCGGGGCCGCCGGGATCAGGTCGGCCTGCAGCACCCGGCCGGTCTTGCCGCCGCCCCAGACCCGGACGCGCACGGCGCGCTGCCAGTCGAGGCCGGCCCGCGTCCAGCGGATGTCCGCGCGCCACACGAACTCGCGGGGGCCGATGCGCAGGCGGCGCAAGCGCGGGCGCGGCATGTCAGGCGGTGCCGCGCTGGGGGTCCACGACGTACTTCGGGTCCTTGGCCGAGGCGACGCCGGCCTCGAAGATGCCGAAGCGGGTGGCCAGGGACCCGGCCAGCAGGGCGGCGCCCGACAGGGCGGACACGACGCGGCTGCGGCGGCCCAGCAGAGCGCCCGCGGCGCCGGCCAGGTTCAGGGCGCGGGCGGCGCGCAGGAGGCGGGCCGCCTTGCCCGTCCGGTACGGCTCGCTCAGCAGGCCCAGGCCGGTCTCGATGCGGTGGGTGGCGGCCAGCTCCAGGGCCACGCCGGTGACGGCCAGGGCGCGGGCCGGGCCGCCCTCCTGCACCGGGGCGCCGATCAGGCCGACGGCGGCGCCGCTGGCCAGCGCGCTGCCGGCGAAGGCGAAGGGCAGGTCGGCGCGGGCCTCGTGCCACGACGGGACGGCGGTGTCGGCGACCAGGACCGCCGTGTACGTGGCCAGGCCCGGCGCCAGCACCGCGGCACCCACCCCGGCGGCGCGACCGGCGGCATCCGTGAGGCGGGCCGCCGGGCCGCTCCAGCGGCGGGGGCGGGCCTCGGCCGTGGCCGCGAGCCCGGCGGCGCCGCCGAATGCGGTGAGGATCCAGGTGCCGACGGACATCGGCGAGGTCGGCTTGGCCACCCGCAGCATGTGGTGGAAGCGCTCGGGCCGGCCGAGGTCGTTGATCAGGAAGTAGGTGCTCGCCCCCAGGGCCCCGAGCGCGGCCAGGCGGGCGGCCCGCCGGGTGCGCGCACGGCCCGTCAGGTCGGCGCCGGCCGCGAGCAGGGCACTGCCCGCCGCCAGCCCGCCGGTGAAGAGGTACGCGGGGATGTCGTGCCGCCACACCGGCGCCTTGAGGATCGGGCGTCCGTAGTACGAGTCGCTCACTTGCGCCTTCCCATGAAGGAGACGGCCACCGCCGCGGCCATGGTCAGGGCGGCCAGGCCGGCGCGCTTCCACATCTGCGGCAGGTCGCGGGTGGTGGCGACCGGGGCCGGGGGCAGGCCGTAGACCTCCGGCTCGTCGAGCAGCAGGAAGAAGGCGCCCTGGCCGCCGACGCCGTCGGCGGGGTCGTGGCCGTACAGCCGCGCCTGGGGCTCGTCGAGGGCCTCCAGGCGGGCCTGGGCGCGCTCGCGCAGCTCGTCCAGCGGCCCGTACTGGATGGACTCGGTCGGGCAGGCGGTCGCGCAGGCCGGCATCAGGCCGTCGCCGATGCGGTCGTAGCACAGGGTGCACTTCCAGGCGCGGCCGTCGCCCTCGCGGCGGTCGATGACGCCGTAGGGGCAGGCGGAGACGCAGTACCCGCAGCCGTTGCAGATGTCGGCCTGCACGATCACGGTGTCGAACTCGGTGCGCATCAGCGAGCCGGTCGGGCACACGTCGAGGCAGGCGGCGTCGGTGCAGTGCTTGCACACGTCGGAGGCCATCAGCCAGCGCATGTCGCCGTCGGGCTTCGCCTGCTCGATGAAGGCGACGTGCCGCCACGAGTTCGCGTCCAGCTGGCCGGTGTTGTCGAAGGACAGGCCGAGCAGGTCGAGGCCGTCGGCCGGCACGCCGTTCCACTCCTTGCAGGCGACCTCGCAGGCCTTGCAGCCGATGCACACGCTGGTGTCGGTGAAGAAGCCCATCCGCTGCGGTGCGCTCACACGCCGGCCCTCCGGTTGTAGTCCTCCACGAGGGCGCGCAGCGCGGTGCCGCGGGGGCGGCGGCCGGGGCGCACGTCGCAGGTGCCCACCTTGCTCTCCTGGATCAGCACGTTGGGGTCGAGCACGATGCCGACGAGGTCGTTGGCGGAGTCGCCGGTGGTGAGGCCGGCGCTGCCCCAGTGGTACGGCAGCCACACCTGGTGCACCGGCCGCCCCTCGATGCGCAGCGGCCGCAGCCGCTTGGTCACCAGGACCCGCGCCTCGATGGCGGAGCGGCTCGTGATGACGTGCGCCCAGCCGAGGTGCTCCAGGCCGCGCTCCTGCGCCAGGGCCGGGGACACCTCGACGAACATCGCCGGCTGCAGCTCCGACAGGTAGTCGAGGGTACGGCTCATGCCGCCCGCGGTGTGGTGCTCGGTGAGCCGGCTGATGGTGAACACGAACGGGAACACGTCGCTGCGGGACGGGTTGGACGGGTTCTCCGAGCGCTGGTAACGCTTGCGGGTCGGGTTGGCCTGCTGCGGGTACAGCGGGTTCGCCACCGGCGACTCGGCCGGCTCGTAGTGCGTCGGCATCGGCCCGTCGACCAGCCCGGACGGCACGAACAGCCAGCCCTTGCCGTCGCCCTGCATCACGAACGGATCGTCCCCGGCGATGCCCGCCGATCCGGACGTGCCCGGCGCCGGGCGGTACGACGGCGGCTTCGTCTTCTCGAAGTCGGGCACGTCCGGCCCGGTCCACTCGCCCTTCTCGGCGTCCCACCAGATGTAGCGCTTGCGCTCGCTCCACGGGCGGCCGTCGAGGTCGGCCGAGGCGCGGTTGTACATGATCCGGCGGTTCATCGGCCACGCCCAGCCCCACTCCAGCCCGATCGGGTCGGATTCCGAGGCGGGGGTACGGCGGGCCGCTTGGTTGACGCCGTCGGCGTACACCCCGGAGTAGATCCAGCAGCCGCACGCCGTGGAACCGTCGTCCTTGAGGTGCATGAAGCCGGACAGCGGCTCCCCGGTGGCGACGTCGAAGCCGTTGATCTCGCGCAGTACGGCCTCCGCGGAAGGCTCCTCGTGGGGCCCGTGCGTGGGGTAGTCCCAGGCCAGGTCGCGCACGGCCCGGTCGCGGGGCAGCGGCGAGCCCGCCAGCCGGGACTTGAGCAGCCGGCCGAGGTGGTAGAAGAACCACAGCTCGGAGCGGCAGTCGCCCGGCGGATCGACCGCCTTCTGCCGCCACTGCAGCAGCCGCTGGGTCTGGGTGAACGTGCCCTCCTTCTCCACGTGGGAGGCGGCGGGGAGCAGGAACACCTCGGTCTTGCAGGTCTCGGGCGAGATCTCGCCGGTCTCGATCTCGGGCCCGTTGCGCCAGAAGCTGGCGCTCTCGATCTCGTACAGGTCGCGCACCACGAGCCAGTCCAGCTGGGCCATGCCGAGCCGCTGCGCCCGGCCGTGCGCGGAGCCGACGGCCGGGTTCTGCCCCAGCAGGAAGTAGCCCTTCACCTTGCCGTCGAGCATGTTCAGGACGGTCTGGTAGGTGCCGTGGTCGCCGGTCATCCGGGGCAGGTACCCGTAGCCGAAGTCGTTCCCGGCGGTGGCGGCGTCGCCGAAGTACGCCTTGAGGAGGCTGACGGCGAAGGCGCGCGCGTTGCCCCAGAAGCCCTTCTGCCCGGGGTTGCGGATCGAGTCGACCCAGTCCGAGAAGGTGTCGTGCTTGCCGGCCGAGGGCATCGGCAGGTACCCCGGCAGCAGGTTGAACAGCGTCGGGATGTCGGTCGAGCCCTGGATGCTGGCGTGCCCGCGCAGCGCCATGACCCCGCCGCCGGGCCGCCCCATGTTGCCCAGCAGCAGCTGGATGATGGCGCCGGTGCGGATGTACTGCACCCCGACCGAGTGCTGCGTCCAGCCGACCGAGTACACCAGCGCGGTCGTGCGCTCCCGCCCGGAGTTGCGGGTCCAGGCCTCGCACACCCGCGCGAACTGCTCCGGCGGCACGCCGCACACTTCGTGGACCATTTCCGGGGTGTACCGCGCGAAGTGCCGCTTCAGGATCTGGTACACGCAGCGCGGGTGCTGCAGCGTCGGGTCCCGGTCGACGGCGGCCGGCACGCAGGGCCCGTGCGACTCGTGCTGCATCGCCGCCGCGGTCTCCCGCGTCGCGGCGCCGTGCTCCGGCTGGTGATCCTGCCCCTGGTAGCGCCACGACGACGGGTCGTAGGCGGCCTTGTCCGGGTCGAAGCCGGAGAAGAGCCCCTCGAGGTCCTCGGTGTCGCGGAACTCCTCGCCGATGATCGTGGCCGCGTTGGTGTACGCGACGACGTACTCGCGGAAGTCCAGCTCGTTGCTCAGGATGTGGTTGACCACACCCCCGAGGAACGCGATGTCCGACCCGGCGCGGATCGGCACGAACATGTCGGCGAGCGCGCTGGTGCGCGTGAACCGGGGGTCGATGTGGATGACCGTCGCCCCGCGGGCCTTGGCCTCCATCACCCACTGGAAGCCGACCGGGTGGGCCTCGGCCATGTTCGAGCCCTGGATCACGATGCAGTCAGCGTTGGCCAGGTCCTGCTGGAATCCCGTGGCCCCGCCGCGACCGAAGCTGGTCCCCAGACCGGGGACGGTGGCGGAGTGTCAAATACGCGCCTGGTTCTCGATCTGCAGCGCCCCGATCGCCGTGAACAGCTTCTTGATCAGGTAGTTCTCTTCGTTGTCCAGCGTCGCCCCGCCAAGACTGGCGATGCCGAGCGTCCGGTTGAGCGGCGCGCCGTCCTCGTCGGCGTCCTGCCAGGTCTCCTCCCTGGCCTGGACCACCCGATCGGCGATCATCTCCATCGCCGTGCCGAGGTCGAGCTCCTCCCAATCGGTGGCGTACGGCCGCCGGTACTTCACCTTCGTCGCCCGCAGCGGACTGGTCACGAGGCTCTTGCTGGCCGAGCCCTTCGGGCACAGCCGCCCGCGCGAGATCGGGCTGTCGGGGTCGCCCTCGATCTGGATGACCTTGCCGTCCTTGACGAACACCTGCTGAGCGCACCCGACGGCGCAGTAGGGGCACACGGACTTGGCCACCGAGTCGGCCTGCGTCGTGCGCGCCCGCAGCGCATCGGTGCGCGGTGAGCGCACGGCGTCGCCCCGGCCGGTCGGATCCGACCCGGTCAGCTGCCGATAGACGGGCCACCGCCGCAGCCACTCCATGGTCAAGACTCTAGCGCCTGCCTACCCTGGACGCGTGGCGAGCATGGACGAACCGGCGCGGGTGATGCTCCTGTCCGACACCC